>CAYYKZ010000001.1:0-28700 GCA_964468455.1 uncultured Leptospirales bacterium
TACAATAGAATATATCATGAGAAAAGATAATATATCCCCGGAAGATGTGAAAAGATTAAAAAAAATGTTTCGATTTTCCAGAATAAAATTAAACCTGATACCCCTGAATCCCGGTAATCATAATCTGCCAATTCCTGATGAAAATGACATTAAAAAGTTCACAGATGAACTGCAGATTATGAATATCCCGGTATCTATCAGGAAGAGCATGGGGCAGGATATCTCCGGCGCCTGCGGTCAGTTATCTGGAATGAAATATTCTGATACAGTTTGTTTTCTATGAGGTCAATATAAAAGTATGAAATATTTTAAATGGATTATTGCACGATGGAAGATCTTTTTTGTTTATATACCACTTTGTTTATTTGTGCTGGTTCTTCTTTATTCAGGTTTTATCTACTTTGAATGGATTTCTGACAAGGAAGCAGCGCTTCAAAGACTTTCAGGATATAAGCTGCTTATAGACAGAACAGAAGAAATCAGAAAAGGTTATCTGTATACACGCAGCGAAGTTGAAGTCGGAGCAAAGGTTGTTGATATACCGACACGTATTTATGACCGTAACAATGAAATCATAGGTGAATTTTTTGAAGAAAAAAGGGAAATAGTTCCCTTTGACTATATCCCTCAGAGTCTTGTTAATGCAGTTATTGCCAGTGAAGACAGAGATTTTTACAATCATAAAGGTATAAGTTATTCAGGAATTTTCAGGGCATTTATAAAAAATCTTATAAATTTCAGGGTAGTACAGGGCGGAAGTACAATAACACAGCAGCTGGCAAAGGTACTTTTCACTGACATGGAAAGAAATCTTAAAAGAAAAATTTATGAAGCCTACTGTGCTGTTGAAATTGAAAAACTTTATGATAAACAGGATATTCTTTCCATGTATCTGAATCTCATTTACTTTGGAAACGGATCATATGGAGTAGAATCAACTTCTAAAATGTTTTTTGGAACTTCTGTAAGAGAACTTGATGTAGCTGAATCGGCTATGATTGTTGCAACTATATCAAATCCTCTTGTTTATTCACCTCTTTCCAATTTACGTAACTCTGTTTATAAAACCAGAAGAATATTGATTTCATTAAGTGAAGCCGGCTATATAAAGGAAAAGGAAGTTGAACCGATTTTTAAATCTTTTCTGAAGAAGTGGGAAATAAAAGAGAATAGCGAAGACCAGACTGTTTCCTCACGTATTGGGAGTTTTTTGTTCAGCACATACAGGATTAACAGGGCCCCGTTTTTCAATGAATTTATACGACGTCTCCTCGTTGATAAGTTTGGAGATGAAGCTGTAAAAAAAGGGGGGCTTTCAGTTTATACCACCATTGATGCTGCATCTCAGGAGATAGCTTTAAAGAGTTTAAGAAATGGAATTACAGCACAACGTGAATATCATATTAATAGGGCCTCTAAAATTAAAAATAAAAGTTCTGCCGCAGCTGAAGAAGCGAAATCAAAGGAAATAGAAGGGGGGCTGATTTCAATAAATCCTCACACCGGTGAAATAATTTCCTATGCGGGCGGATATCAGTTTACAACTGCAGCACAGGTTGATAATGTGAGCCAGATAAGGAGGCAGCCGGGTTCATCTATTAAACCTCTTGTTTACGCTTCTGCCATCGAAACCGGTAAAATAACCCCGTCCACAGTTTTTATTGATAAACCTGTTACATTTGAAAAGGGATATGCCCCTCTTAATTATGATAAAAAGTTTTATGGAAAAATAATAGCAAGGCAGGCTCTCGTAAAATCTCTTAATACTATAGCAGTCTCTGTTTTGAACCTGACAGGATATGATAAAGTTTTCTCATATATGCAAAAGGGTCTTGATTTGAATGACAGCGATTTCAACAAAAGATTTATGAAAACTCTTTCATTTGCATTGGGAGCTTATGAATTATCCCCTATTGAAAGCGCCAGACTTCATGCTATGCTGGTTAATGGCGGTATCCCTGTTATTCCCTATGGTATTAAATATATCAGAGATTACAGTGGAAATACAATATGGGATAATGAAAAAGAAGTACAGGAAAGTATAAATATACTCAGAAAAAAATACAGCAGAATAATTGATCCTGTGGCTGCACGTGTAACATTGTCAATGCTGGAGGGTACCAGGGAGCCGGGTTCTTCAATACACTGGCTTATAAAAAAATACGGGATTCACTTCCCCTGTGCAGGTAAAACCGGTACAACCTCTGATTTTAATGACGCCTGGTTTATCGGATATACCGGAGATAATGTAACTGCTATATGGATAGGGAATAGAACAGGCTCAGTCTCTCTGGGGCCTGGCAGATCTGCCAGCGGAGTTTCTGCTCCTGTATGGGCACAATATATTTCGGGAGTTTATAAAGAAAAAAGCCCCCCTGATTTTAATTCCGATATTGAAGGTTTAACTTCAGAAACAATATGTATTGAATCCGGTAATGTTGCAGGAAGAAATGGAGAGTGCCCTGTAAGCGTAACCCAGTATTACTACTCAGGGACTGAACCTGGTAAATTCTGTGAAATACATGTAACCGGCCCGGAGAATTAAATATGGAAAGAATATTTGTATCTATATCAATTATACTATTAGCCTTAAGCAGTGTATCTTTCAGGTGGCCCCTTAATAATCCTGTTTTAACATCTACTTTCGGAGAGAGCAGAGCTGATCATTTTCATGATGGCATGGACTTTGTAAGTTCAGACAACCGGGTTTTCCCAGTTAAGGAGGGCAAACTTATATATGCATGGAACAGGTCACTTTTTCCTCTGGAAAATTATTGGGGTGGAGGCAATTATAAAATAGTTAAACATGATAAAGATATTGTTTCTATATATATGCATCTTCAGGATGGTGAGAAACTTGAAAATGAATATACTGAAAATGATGTAATAGGGCATGTCGGTAATACCGGACGATCCTATGGGAGTCATATTCATTTTACTATATTGAATCCGGCAGATAAAGAATCGGTTAATCCCTTTTCAGTAATGCCTCCATATAAAGATGATAAAAATCCTGAAGTTAAATTTTTCTATATAAAAATAGCTGACCGGTATGTGCGTATAAATGAAAACTCTGATATTCGTCTCACTCAACACTATCCGATGCTTGTTGAGATAACTGATTCTGCTTCCGGTAATGAACGCCTTGGAATTAGTAAAATGAAAGTTAATTTTAACGGCAAAGATGTTATGAATGTTCAATATGATAAAATTTCATTATCCGGGAAAGAATATAAGGTATCCGGCAGAAGCTTTGAAGATCTATATGATCCTGCAGGATATTATAAAATTTCCGGCATACAATATCGGGAAGGAATTAATAGTTTTGTTATAACAGTTTCAGATTATTCCGGTAATGTCTCTGAAAGAAAATTTAATATCAATGTCAATCTTGATATTGATTAAAAAGGGCAGCAATTTTCAGATTATTGGAGGAATGTTTTTGAATAATTTAATCCCTCTTATTAGAAGGAAAATGAAAATTAAGCAGAGAGATCTGGCAATTGCTCTTAATGTATCTCCTTCTTATCTGTGTAAAGTGGAAAAAGGGCTTGTTAAACCGACAGAGTCTTTTAAAAAAATATGCGCAGATTATTTTAATGAAAATGTAGATTCGATTTTTCCCGCTGAGCAGATTAAAAAAAATATTCTTTATTCTGATAGTTCTACTGTGAATAATGTCTGGGCTGCAAGAAAGAAAAAAAATTTAAAGCAGAATAAACTTGCTGAGCAGCTCGAGTGTTCTCCGTCATATCTTTCCAAGATAGAGAAGGGTAAACAGGTGCCGACCGATAAGTTTAAAAAAAAATGCGCCAGGATACTGAAAATTAAAGAAGCTGAATTATTTCCCGGGAATCAATAGTAATTTCATGGATTACTTAATATTCCACATTTTTCTGATATTACTCCTTATGATTTTTTCAGCATTTTTCTCCGGATCTGAAACTGCTCTTTTTTCGCTGAAAAAAGCGGATCTGCACAGATTTTCAACCTCATCACATTATATTGAAAGGGCTATTGCCTCTTCAATGAGTCAGCCGGATAAAATCCTTATCACGATTCTTCTTGGCAATTTATTTGTTAATATTATGCTTTCATCATTTACTACTTCCATAATGCTGAAATATTTTCCGGTTTATGGCCATATTGTTTCTATTCTTGTAATAACTCCAATTGTAATTATTTTTTGTGAAATTACACCCAAGATTATTGCTATTTATTTTCACAATAAATTCAGTAAAATATCTTTCCCTTTTCTGCAGCTTTTCCATAAAGCTGTTTTCCCATTTCGAAAAATTATACTTATTTTTACAGACCTGATTATTAAAGCATTAAATCTTGAGTTACAGCATAATATTATGACTGAAGATGAACTGGGGCATGTAGTGGAGAAGGGGGAGGAGCAGGGTATTATTGACAAGAAAGAAGGTGATATTATAAAAAATGTAATGAGATTTTCTAAAAGGGAAGCCTCAAATATAATGTACCCTAGAAACCACGCAATTTTTATTCCACTGGGATGTACTATTAAAAATGCGATGAAAATAATAAATGAAAATGATATTGTGCGGGTACCTGTATACAGGAAATATCTCGATGATATTATTGGAGTAATAGATGCCCGTGATATTATTTCACCATATATGGGACATACTAAAAACAGAACAATTGATAACTATATAAAGTCGGTAGATTACTTCCCTTTTTCAAAAGATCTGAATGAATTACTTAATGATTTTCTTGAGAAAAAAATTCAGATTGCAGTAATTGTCGATGAATATGGGGGCACCGCAGGTCTTGTAACTCTTAATTCTATTTTATCTGCAATTCTGGGTAAAGAGTTCGGTAAGTGGGAAACTTATAGAAAAAATGAAGTTAAAACAGTTTCTGAAAATCATTACATTATTTACGGTGAAATGCAGCTGGATGAATTTAATTCTTTTTTTGAATCTGATTTTTCAAGTAATAATTCAGATACAATTGGCGGTTATCTTATAGAAAAATTTGAAAATTTCCCTGAAAAGGGTGATTCCATTAAATTTGATAATCTTGAAATTAAAATTAAAAACATCAAAAAGCGGAAAATAGAACAGGTTGAGATTTTTTATGATAAAGGGGTACTGCAGTAATGGATACACCTTATATTAGTTATTATCTGTTTATTGCCTTCTTTACGCTATGCTCCGGATTTTTTTCAGGTGTTGAAACTGCGATTGTTTCATCAAGACGAATAACATTAGAAACTTTATCTCACAAAGGTATAAAGGGTGCAGAGCGGGGACTGCGGATACTTGATGACATTGAAAGCAATATCGGGATGGTGCTTATCGGGAATAATGTTGTTAATATAAGCGCCACAGTATTTATTACTTATGTTGCTACTAAAGCATTTCTTTATAATGAAACAGAACTTTTTATAGTCACATCTATCCAGACGATTTTTTTTCTGCTTTTCTGTGAAATAATGCCAAAGGTTATAGCTAAAGCAAAGGCGGAAAATCTGCTCATGTCTCTTTCACTTCCGATTTTAGTTCTTTTAAAGTTATTCAGGCCAATGATATGGCTGTCTCTGGTATTTAATAAATTTTTAAAGAAACAATTCCGTATAAGTGAAAGAAATATCACGCCAGTTAAATCCCGTGATGACATTTCAACTTTTTTTCTAATTGGGAAAAACGAGGGTGTCATAGATGATGATAAACATTCATATGTATCAGATATTCTTTCTTTTAAATATATTCAGGCTGAAGAGGTGATGACTCCTCTGGTAGATATAATATCTATTGAAAAAAACAGTACTATAAAAGAAATTGTAGGGTTAATTGAAAAAACTAAATTTTCAAGAATCCCTGTTTATGAAAATACCAGAGACAATATTACCGGCTATGTTCACTACAAGGATATTATAAAAAACAGAGGAATACAAAGTTTTCACGATATTATTATTCCTCCGGTATTTATTCCATCAACAAAGAATATTTTTGAATTATACCATGAAATGCATAAAAACAAAACACCTCTGCTTTTTGTTGCCAATGAATATGGTGATATAATCGGTTTGCTGACCTTTGAAGATATTGCTGAAGAGATAGTTGGTGAGATACATACAGATGATCATCCGGATGAACACTTGATTAAACAGGAGACAGACAGAAAATTTCTTGTAAGCGGACGAATTGATATCGAATATTTTCAGGAGTATTTTTCACTGGAAATTGAAAAAAGAAACTTTGAAACACTTGCCGGATTCCTGAATTATCTTGCAGGAGAAATTCCAGACCAGGGGGATAAGATAAAATACCAGGATATTGAATTTACTGTAGAAGAAACCGGCATCAGAACTGTGGAAAAAGTATATGTGATGCTTCCTCCTAAAAAAAGAAAAAAGAAAATCGAAAGCTAACTTTTTATAATCATAGGCCCCAGGTTGTCCATTCCGCCAAGAACATGAAGGTGCATATGAAAAACCTCCTGCCCGGCTGCTTTGCCATTATTAATTATAAGTCTGTATCCTTTTTCATTGAGATTCAGTTTTTTTGCTATATCACGGGCAGCTAAAATCATTTCAGAGGCGTAAAAAGAATCATTATTTTCAAATGTATCAATATCAGCAATATGTTTTTTAGGAACAATCAGTATATGCTCATCAGCGGCCGGATTAATATCCTTAAATGCCAGAATATGGTCTGTTTCCATAATCTTATCACAGGGGATCTGTCCATTAATAATTTTGCAGAATATACAATCCATAAATCTCTCCTTTTATATCATTCTGTGATTTTGTATATAAGATCAAGCATATCATGTCTGAATTTTGCTTTCTCTTCCTGATTCAAATCTTTTACATAATTTTTCATGAGATTTTCAATCTCTGATTTTTTATCAGAAACAACCTGAGCATCCTCGTCTGATTCTGTATTCTTATCACGTGAATATTCAATTATTCCGGGAACGGGTGAGTTTTTATTATAATCAAGCTGATCATACTCTGCAACACTATGTTCTGCAGATTGAAAATATCCGGCCATTCGATTTATTAGATGATCATTATCATGAACTTCTGTATCCATTAAATCATATGTTTTTCCGTTTATAATCAGAGAAAGTTTAAATTCCGGATCCTTCTGATCAAAATAATCACGTTTGTAATCGATTATAACTTTATTATTTACATTTGAACTGCTGTTCCAGCTGAAGAATTCTTTCCGGAAACCCTTTTTAACTTTTATCTCCGATGGTTTGTCATTTATCAGAAATTTCTGAAACTCTGATATATCAATGTTTATATTATGTTCTTTTGAAATCAGGAACATAACTTTTTTAAGAGGGAATTTCTTCATGAAATTAAAGACTTCCTCTTCTGTAGATCCAAGGTGAGTGTAATAAAAATCAGTAAAATGATAATTCTTATCACTGTTTTCAGCAATCTGCTTTTTTACAAGATGAGCACATCCTGCAAATGATGATGCAGTAATGATTGTAAGCAAAATTATAAAATATACTTTTTTCATAAGAAACCTTTTTGTATAATTATATTAAAAGAAAAATTTCCGTAGAGCCGGCAACGCAACAAATGTTCCAATAGATGATCCAATTGATGAAAAAATAAAAACAAGAAAAATCTTGGTTACTCTGTTCTTCCACCACTGTCTGATTTTAAGTGATTTATTATTTATCTGTTCAAAATCCATAACCCTCGGTTTAACAAGGAAAGACTGAACTATGGCAGTGACAAAACCTGCTCCTATCGTGGGATTTAAACTTGTTATAGGTGCTGCAATAAAACCTGCAACTACAGTTACTGGATGAGCAAAGGCAAGTAAGCATCCCAAAGAAGTCAGAAGTCCGTTTGCCAGAATCCAGTAAAGGGCTACCTCTCCTGCAATATCTTTTCTACCGGAAGTGAACCCCCATATAAAACCTGCAGCAACAAGAGCAGGGATAAGCCAGGGAATAATTTTAGAGAATAAAGATCTGGGAGGAATAAAATCAAGTTCATTTTTAACCGTTTCCTCAACAGGTTCGTTTATTCTGGCCAGTATCCCCGGAACATGGCCTGCACCGACAACAGCTATTGTTGTATTGCCTGAATTTTTCTGTATTCCGTAAGTTAAATAAATGTCTCTTTCATCAATCAGTATTCTTTTTGTTACCGGCAGATCATCAGAAAAAGCTTTGACCATATCATCAATTGCATCTCTGTTTTTCATTTCTTCAATATTGAGATTATCAAGTTCATCGCTGTTTTCTGTGAGTAAAGCTCCAAGAAATTTCATTTTGTGTCTGAATGGGGTCAGCCTCCAGGCCCTTTTAAGGGTAGTTCCAATATTTCTATCAATGAGATTAATCTTAATTTCATTCTCTTCACAGGCGTTGATTGCTCTTATAAATTCTTCTCCAGGTTTACTCCCTGTTTTTTCAGATATTTTCTTTTGAAAAGCAGCCATTATAAACTGGCCAATGAAAAAAAAGAGCTGCTTTTTTTTAATTATCTGGAAAATATCTATATCTTCATATCTGTTTTTTTTGGTAATTGCCTCAAATCTCTGCTGGTCCAGTTCAATGCATACACTGTCCGGATTGATCTCCCTGATTGAATTTTCAACCAGCTCGGCTGAGTTTTTTGACACATGAGCAGTACCAATGAGATATAGCTTCCTTCCGTCATCATAATCTATTATGGTAATATCATCTGAAACAGAAATGGAATTTTGTATATTATTATTCATTTTTAACCTTACTTTAAAAAATTAGTAGTGATTCATCATCATTAGCTTTTAAAAAATCCTTTTAGTGTAATAATGAGTAATGATTATTTATACATCCGCTGTGTAAATTGATGGATGTTTAATTAATAGTATTGGTTGAATTATCAATTAACCCTGAATATTCATGTTAATAATTTTTAAATTCATTGAAAAAAAAGGTTTATTTTTTAGTAAGTTGTGATTTATTACTCAAATTGGCAATTAAAAAAAATCAAATGCTATTATTTATTCTTTATTGTCAGGCTGATTTATTTAAAGTTCCTGATAATAAAATCCGGTTTACAATATAATTTTTTTTGAACTTAATATTTAGAACGGAATATTATTTTTATAAAATACATGGTACTTCCTCATTTTCAGAATATCAGGAATCCGGTGTTATTTTATTTCCAGACTCAAGGTTGTTAATATAATAAAAAAAGCGGGGGTTATTATGTCTTCATCCGATATTTTTAAATCTGAATATTTAGCTGATAAACAAATTCTTATTGCATCAATTCTTCAGTCAAAAATGGAGAAAGACCAGGCTAAACTTATTTATAATGGAGTTGAGAATGCTATAAAAGAGTATAGCGGTTACAGGGATTTTATACTTGATACAAGCAGAGTGAGTGACGTAACAATTGCTTCATTCGGATATTTAATGAAGGCTTTTACACTTGTAAGTAAAACTGCGGGATACATGGTTATCGTAATGCGTGAAGAAGTTCTTCAGAATTTTATGCTGTCAAATCCGGAAATGTTTGATTTTCTGGCTGTATTTTTTAATGTTGACGAGGCTGTGAAGTTTATCGAATCAAAGAGATAGGTTGTTAATGCATAAAACAGACAATAATTATATAACTCTTAATTTTGAAGAGTTAAAATCAAATTTATACGAAATTAATAAAAATAACATACCAATCTGGAGAAAAAACAAGTCCGGGGCACTTGTAATATTACCTGCTGAAAAAATTGATATTTTTTTTGGAAAAGATGATATAGGAGATGTTTTATTTTATATCGAAAGCAGATGGAAAGATTCAATAAAAAAAGATTTCTATCCTTCAAAAGGGAGCACTCGGGATAAGAAAAATGTTTTTTTAAAGGAAGATCTTGAAATTGATGATCCATACCTCTCTAAACGTGAAGAGGTTCGCTCTCAAACTTTCGATGAAAGAGAGAATGAATATGACTATATTCTGGACATTATTTCCAGAATTGAAACACCAAACAAAATAATTGGAGCAGAAAATCTACCCGAATTGATTGACGCAATATCCGGGGCTTTTGTAATAAACAAAACATCCATTGAAGAAAATTATGACAGTGAATCACCTGAAGCTCGTGAACATCTTCGCAGGGTTGCCCGAAAAACTACAAGTATGGTTCAAAACTTCATGCAGATTCTGTCAAAAAATGAAGCAGCGAATAACTTTATAAATCTCCTCGGAGAAAAGTCTACAGGATCAACTGTTGATCATATGAATGGGGTTTTTATCACATTTGTTTCTTTCTGTTTTTATTATAATTCTTATTTTTCAAAAGGTAAAATCGCTAAGCTAAGGCCGGAATTCAGATCCAGATATATAAAACTTTATGAAAAAATTATGCCTGAAAATCCGCCTGAGTCACTTGAAGATGTCTTTAAGGGGGGAATGAGAGGATTTGAAAATGATGAGATGCTTCATTTCAGCCTTGGTGCACTACTTCATGATATAGGGAAAATTGATAATATTGATTATTTTGAAGGCTCACAAAAGTATGACCGAAAAATAATTATGAAACACGCTCCTATAAGTTACAATATGATTGTTAAAACAAGAGAATTTGAATCAGTAGTGGCTTTACTTGCAGCATTACATCATGAGTATTATAACGATAAGTCAGGTTATGGAATTTCACGTATACTCTTTCCGGACCAGAACAGAAAGTTCAAGTCTCCTGTATATGCCATGTCATACAGTATAGATGATGTCCGGAAGGGAGCAGCACTTGCCTATGTACCTGCTAAAATTCTTGAGATAGTTGACGTCTTTGATGCTCTTACTGATAAAAACAGAAAATACAGAGACAGGGAATTTACTGTTGATGAAGCATTGATTATTATGAAAGAGAATTTTGTTGAAAATGATACTAAATTAGATCCTATACTTTTTTCAATATTTATTGATTATGTAAAAGATCATGCAACCTTAAAAAAGAATATTAAATAATCTTAAGGATGATTCAGATTTATTTTGAAAGTATTTGATGATATAAAACTTGTAGTTTACGATCAGAACGAGATCAGCAATAGAATATCCTCCAGAATTATAAAAACAGCTGAAAGCCGGTCCAAAAAACTTTTACCTTTTTCTAATGATGAAGAGCTTGGCCGTATTATTGATGATTCTAAGAAATATTATTCATCAAAAGAAGTTCTAATATTGAAAAATTTTATGGGAAGAAAATTTCAGAAATGCCCCGGTTCTCCCGGAGTAATATGCTGTAATTATTATCTGCTTAATACATGCTTTAATTGTCTCTATGACTGCACATATTGTTTTTTAAACTCATACCTGAATTCATACGGTATTGTTCAGTTTACAAATCTTGATGAACTTGTTCCTGCTATGATGAATTTTACAGATCAAACTGACAAAATTATACGGATAGGTACAGGTGAGTTTACAGACTCCCTTATGTTTGATGATATAACAGGGATTAGTCGTGAATTAATCAATGAAACAGCTCATATAAAAAATCTTTTCCTTGAATTTAAAACAAAATCAGCAAATGTTGATCATATACTGGATATCAATAAAAAGGGAAATGCAGTACTTGCCTGGTCACTTAATACTGAAAAAAATATTCTTGATTACGAAGCCGGTGCTTCCTCTCTGGAGGAGAGGCTTAATGCAGCTTATAAAGCCCAGCAGAGCGGATACTACATTGCTTTTCATTTTGACCCGATAATAAAATACGAAAATTATCTCGACGATTATCTTGCTATTGTAGACTTAATATTTAAAAAATTTAATCCTGAAAAATTAGTATGGATATCACTCGGCTGTTTCAGGTACAGCAGCGGTTTCAAAGATATTATAAAACATAAATATCCATTTGAAAAATTAACTGTTCAGGAAATGTTTCCCGGCATTGACGGTAAATACCGTTATTTAAAGCATGAAAGACTGCAGGTGTTTAAAGCTATGAGAAACCGGATTGCTTCCTATTCCTCTAAGCCCTTCGTGTATATGTGCATGGAAGATAAAGAGATGTGGCAGGATGTTTTCAATATTGATTATAAAACATCTGATGATCTTGAAAATTCATTTTCAGATCATTTAAAACACAATTTTATCTGATAATGATATGTATAACTACGTTAAGTGAAAAATTTCAGGGGTTAGGTACTTTAATTTTTCATAATTAGCTCTGGAAAATTATTGTTGTTTTCTGGGAATCACTTTGTAACTATGCACAGTATCTTAGCATTATAAAAAACGTTTATTCAGTAAGGAGTTCGTATTTTGCAGAATCTTGATCTTAAAGAATGTCTCAGGGAGCTGGCCTTATTAAAAAAAAGAGCAGAAGATATGCTTGAATCAATGGGCATAAGCAAAATAAGGAAAAAGCTGCATGAACTGGAAGAACAGATACAGAAAGATGATATATGGAAAGACCAGTCCGAATTTACCAGGATAAACCAGGAAATAAGCGGGATAAAACGTAAAATTGAACCATGGGATCAGCTTATTTCTGAGATTACTGAATCATTTGAACTTCTTGAAATATCAATTGAAGAGGGGGATGATGATATTGCAAATGAGATTGCTCAAAATAGAGTTAGGTTTGAACAGAAGTTTGATGAACTGGAAACTATTGAGCTGCTGTCAGATAAAGATGATATATGTAATGCATTTCTAACTATTCACCCGGGAGCAGGCGGTACCGAGTCACAGGACTGGGCAAGTATGATATTAAGAATGTACACAAAGTGGGCTGAAAAAAATCAGTATTCTGTTGAAGTAATAGATTATTCCGCAGGTGAAGAGGCGGGAATTAAGGATGCGACAATTCTTATTAAAGGGGATTATGCTTTCGGATATCTTAAGGGCGAAAGCGGGGTTCACAGACTTGTAAGGATATCTCCATTTGATGCAAATAAAAGGAGGCATACATCATTTGCTTCTGTTGAGGTTATTCCTGAAATTGAAGAGGATATAGAAATAGAAATTAATGAAAATGATCTGAAAATTGATACATATAGAGCTTCCGGAGCAGGAGGGCAGCATGTTAACAAAACAGATTCTGCTGTACGAATAACTCATATCCCTTCCGGAATTGTTGTACAGTGCCAGAATGAAAGGTCCCAGCATAAGAATAAATCATTTGCAATGAAAGTTTTAAAGTCCCGGCTTTATGAGTTTCAGAAAAGCCAATTAGATGAAAAAAAACAGGAAATGATGGTTGAGAAAAAAGAGATATCATGGGGAAACCAGATAAGATCCTATGTTTTCCAGCCATATACTCTGGTAAAAGATCACAGAACAGGTGAAGAGACTGGTAGTATTGATTATGTTTTTGATGGAGAACTTAATCGATTTCTTTATGCATATTTAAAAAACAGACAATTATCCTGATCTGGAGGAATCCTTTGACATCTGAACCAGTAAGTAAAAAAAATAAGCTTAAAAATTTTACAAAATCAGGTATAAGTATTGGAAGTGCCTTTGATATTGAATTAAAAAATATTGATTTAAGCGACACCATGGATAGTATTCAGGGTATTTCAAATTCAAAACGCTTATTCCTTGGCAGATTTAATGATAATGATCTGCTTACTTTAATTGAGTCAATAGGCCTTAAAAAACATTTATCATCAATGGGTTTTAATGAAATTATTGCCGATATTGATAAAGATGAAAACTATATAAATTATTTCCGGCTTTACTCAAAGGATAAAACTCCTCAAAATCAGCTAATTGATCTCAGGGTCAGTGAAAACACTTTTATTCCTGATAAAAAATTTTTTGAACAGAAAGATGATCAAGTTCTTTATGATATGATAACAATAGAGTGGCTTTCTGCCAAGAATCCGCTTAAATTTTTTGATGAAAAAAAACCTCAGCTTCCGGGACAGACTGACCCGGGACTTGGTGTACTGAAATACTGTTTTAAACTTCTCTATATTCTGGCAAAAGATGTGTACAAGGACGGTTTCCTGGATATCCCTGATCATATGCATGGAGCTATCATGTATTCCAGTAAATTCAAGTTTTTTGATCCTGTTCATGAAGGCATTCTAAGGGCAGTAATGCGCGACTTGAAAAAATATTCACTGGCAGACATATCCTGGGGTGTCATTACTGAAACAATAATTGATAAAAATAAAAATGAACCTGCAGTATATGCTCCTTGTGAGCAAATACATTATGTTTCCAAAAGGATGAGGAAGTATTTTAAATCTAAAAAATACAGGGCAACCTTCAATAAGTTTTATAAAAAGAAACATTATTACCTTGATTATAATGAAATGGTAAAAAAAAGAGATGAAATATTAAAAATTAAAGCGATTGAAGATCTTTAGGTGATATTATAGAAATGGAATTCATAATCTGAAGTTCGCGAATCTGTCTGGATAAATCCTCTGTATAAATAGCCAGATTTTCCATATTATTTTTTTTTACTTCTGCAATTTCAGAAAGAATTTCCATTGAATCGGAAACTGTTTTTTTCAAATTATCTGAAACTTCAGCAGGCACCAGTTTTTTAAGCAGAATATCTTCAAAATTCCGGCCCGTATTTTTTTTAATATAATCTTTTTCGATGGATATATCGTAATCAAGCAGATGGATGCATTCAATAATGTCAGACTCATCAGTAATGAGTTCAAAGATATCATCTTCCCTGTTATGTTTTAAAATTTCAGATATTTTTTTTTCAATTCTATGGAATCTGATAAGTAATTCTTTTTTTTCGGTAAGTTTACACAATATTGAATTTAAGGAAGAATTAATATCATCCCTCAATGCTGAAACTACCCTTGGAACCTATATTGATGTTTTTATCTGACCTGGTCTCATTTGATGAAAT
Source organism: uncultured Leptospirales bacterium (assembly GCA_964468455.1). Lineage (GTDB taxonomy): Bacteria > Spirochaetota > UBA4802 > UBA4802 > UBA5550 > JBBAGC01. The sequence goes on from CAYYKZ010000001.1 coordinate 14,829, forward strand.
CTGATCCCAGGCGTCGCGTAATTCCTTGAGAAGCTTGATTATGTGTGTAATAATCTGAGGATCTTTTTTGATGTTAGCCTCAAGGAGCTGCTTTTTGAAATACATGTAAAGACTGAAAAGATTCCTTGATATTTCGCCACCCTCATCCATATTAAGAGATAAAAGAAGTTCTGTAACAATATCCTGAGCCTTGATGATGTTATTATTAACTATATCATATTTTTTCGGCTCCATGTTATCAAGTGCTATAGTCAGAAATTTTATAGCTCCATCATAAAGCATCACTATCAGTTTTCCCTGATTTGCTGTGGTAATTTGAGTCTGCTTATATTGATTGTATGGATTTTTATTTAGCACTTATCAGCCCCTGTGTGGTAGTTTATTATATGTTTAATATATTATCGTATAATAAACAATACAACTTAACCTGTTTAAATATATAAGTATTTGAAGTATTGTATTATTTTAAATTTCTGAATATTCAATGTTAATTTCTTAATTATAAATATTACAGATTATTCGTCATCTTTTAATTGTACATAAATAATATTTTTTTATTGAGACAAGACTTTTTTTATTTTCTCCATTATTTCCTGATATTTTTCTGATGTACCGGTAACAATCTCCTCTGGAAGTGGAGGAGGGGATGAATTTTTATCCCAGGTTGTAGTATTAAGATAGTCTCTTATAAATTGTTTGTCAAAGCTTACAGGAGATTCACCCGGTTTATACAGATCAAGATCCCAGAATCTGGAGCTGTCAGGGGTTAAAACCTCATCTATCAGTATTATTTCGTTATTCAGGTATCCGAATTCAATTTTTGTGTCAGCCAGAATTATTCCGGCTTTTTCCATAATACTTTTCCCATACTGATAAACTTTTATTGTAGCATCTCTAAGAAATTCTGAGTCTTTTTCGCCAATTGATTTTGCCATTTCATCGTATGATATGTTGATATCATGACCCTGGTCTTCCTTTGTTGCAGGAGTAAAAATCGGCTTTTCAAATTCCTGAGCCATAGTAAGCCCCTTTGGAAGAGATATCCCGGATATAGAACCTTTTTCAAGATATTCTTTCCAGCCGCCACCAATAATGTAGCCTCTTGCAACACATTCATAATCAATTCTCTTTGTCTTTTTTACAATTACAGATCTGTCCTTAAAAATTTCCGGATAATTTGAATAAGGTTTGGGGAAGTTGCTGAAATTGCTCTCTACAATATGATTTGGAAGAAAATCAATATTTTTAAACCATAAATTAGAAATAGTATTTAATACGATTCCCTTCCCGGGAATACCATTGGGAAAAATATAATCAAAAGCTGAAATTCTGTCTGTTGATACAATCAGCATATGTTCATCATCCACAGGATAGAGATCTCGTACTTTTCCGCTGTATAATTTTTTTACTTCCGGTATTTCAATATTAATAAGTGGTGTCATGGGTTTAACCTTCTAGTTTTTTTAATAATATTTCATTAACAATTTGAGGGTTTGCTTTCCCTTTGGATTCTTTCATAACCTGCCCGACAAGAAATCCCAGGGCTTTAGACTTGCCGTTTTTGAAATCATCAACAGACTGTTTGTTTGCCTCTAATATTGAATCAATAATTTTTTCGATTTCACCTGTATCTGATACCTGACGCAGGCCTTTCTTTTCAACAATTGCCTCTGCATCAAGACCCGATTCGATCATTTCCCTGAAAACAGTTTTAGCTATTTTACCATTAATAGTATTATTTTCAACAAGCAGAAGAAGTGATGCCAGTTTTTCAGCAGTTACTGGAAATTCATCAATTTTTTCCGGGTCTTCAATCTGTCCCATCAGTTCACTCATGATCCAGTTTGAAGCTTTTTTGGGATCTGTTTTGTTGCTTATTACTTTTTCGTAATATTCAGCAAGCTGTCTTACTGATGTAAGTACACCTGCATCATATTCAGGGATTCCATATTGAGTAATAAAGCGTTCTTTTTTTGCGTCAGGAAGCTCCGGTAGATTTTCCTTAAGCATATTTATAAAATCATCTTCAATTATTACAGGGGGGAGATCCGGGTCAGGAAAATATCTGTAATCATGGGCATCCTCCTTAGATCTCATGCTGTATGTTTTCATCAGATCACTATTCCATAAACGTGTTTCCTGTACAATACTGTCAAGCTCTCCGTTTTCAGCAAGTTCAACCTGACGGTTGAATTCATAATCAATCGCGGCTTTTACAAATTTAAAGGAATTAAGATTTTTTATCTCAACTTTCTGGCCAAGTCCGGTTTCACCTTTCTCACGTATAGATATATTAACATCACACCTGAGACTCCCTTCCTCCATGTTAACATCAGATACTTCCGCATATTTCATTATAGTTTTAATCTTCTGTAAATACTCATAGGCTTCGTCAGCACTTCTCATATCCGGTTCTGAAACTATTTCAGCAAGCGGGACACCTGTTCTATTCAGGTCAACATAGGAGTTAGGATCGCTGCTGTCTTCACTGTGGATCAGCTTGCCCGCGTCCTCTTCAAGGTGAAGCCGGGTAATACCAATACGTTTCTGAACACCATTACTGTTTATATCAACAAAGCCATTAAGGCAAACCGGTTTATCGTATTGTGATATCTGATATGCTTTTGGAAGATCCGGATAAAAATAGTTCTTTCTGTCAAATTTACTGTAACTGGCTATTTCACAGTTAATAGCCAGGCCTGCAATAATTCCCTTTTTAAGAACATCTTCATTCAGTACAGGCAGAACTCCCGGGAGGCCAAGACAAACAGGGCATGTCTGGCTGTTGGCAGGAGCTCCAAAACGTGTAGAGCAGCCGCAGAATATTTTTGTGTCGGTTTTAAGCTGTACATGGACTTCAAGTCCTATTACAGGTTCAAATTCCATAATTTCCTCTGTTTTATTTCTTGATTTATTTTTTCAACAAATATTATTAAGTATTTCCTAGTAATAATTACTGAAGTTGTATTTTAGCGTATAATATTATTTTCTGTATATGCCTTTTGCTGATTGGGTATCTTCATCTGAGTATTTATTTTCCTAAAAAAAGTTCAGGAGAAACTCCTGTTATTTCTTAACTTTTTCAGGATAGTATATACTGATTCAATATATAGTGTATCTCAATATTAAAAATATATATTTTTTTTAGCGGTTATTCCTTAATTTTTTTAAACATGATTTTCTAAATATTACAGAAGATTTTTTCTGTATATTACTGAACAAACATTGATATTTTTTGTCAAGTAAAGTAAATAGGTAGTTTCAGCCTATAAACCATTTTACTTTAATTTAATATTTTTATAAACTGTCCAATAATTAAAAATAAAGATATAATAATAAAATGAAATTTAATAAAAATAAATTTTTTCTGTTATCAGTAATACTCCTTTTTGCAGCAGGGATGTATACCGGAAATATTATTGGCAGAAATTCCGCAAAAGGAGGACCCTCGGGAATTGGCCCTGTTCTTGTTTTATTTTATCCGTCCAGTAATTATATAGATGCAGTAAAATTTCTTAACAGTAAAAATCCTCTAACAAGGCTGAGCGGTTATTATGCCTACGCCCAAAGCGGCCTTATTGATTTTGATTACCTCTATAACAGATTTATCGAGGAAGACCTGGATGTAATAAAAAATACTATAGTCTGGGCAGCGTCACAAAGCAGCAGTACAGATGATGTAATAAAATTTTATGAGAAAATATATAATTCGGTAAATAAAAGAAACCGGGATATAATTCTAAATTATATTGAAAAAAAAGACAAAGAAATTTATAATGATTTTATTGAGAAAAAAAAGTAATAATTTATTAAAAGATGTTTTAAAAGAGTCCTGGAGTAAAAACTAAATAATATTCATTCGGGAGATTCTATGAAAAAAATAATATTATTGTCAACAATTGCTGTTCTTATGACTTTTGCAGGCTGTGCTTCCAAACCTGAAGGGATGGTCTCTTCTGTGCCTTCTCTGATTAAAGAAGGATTCAAAAGCGACACCGAATATGAAATCATATGTCGCGGATTCCCCAAAGAAGGGCTAACCAGTGTTCAAAAAGATGAATCTGCTAAAAGAGCGGCTCTTCTTAATGCATACTATTATACTAAAATGAAATTCGATGATACTGTAATTCCTGATAAAGATGGAAAAGCTGAACGGTTTGTTCTTAATGAGGACCATGCTATAGTCTATTATACTATTTCCAAGCCGGGTCTTAAAAATCGGGTTAGAAAATAGAAATGTCTGCTTACCCCGCCGTTGATTGTTCAGAATTATCGCAACTGGCAACAGCGGTGTATGAATTCGTTTGATCCTGTGCATAGATACTTAATATGATAATGATACAGGTCAGCAGGCCGGGATGTTATTAATAGCCGGCTTTTGATAAATTTTTCCGCAAAAATCCGGAAGATATAAATTTAATTTACATAAAGGAATGATATAATGTCTGGCACTGAATATATTGATAATCTCTGTTTGCAGGCAAAGGAATCTGCCTCATCTGTTTCGCAGATGAATACAAATCAGAAAAACAGGATACTTTCTACTATAGCAGATGAACTCAGGGAGAAAGCTGAGTACATTATTGCAGAAAACAGTAAAGATCTTGAGGCTGCTGAAAAGACAGGGGTGTCAAAGGCTTTTTACGACAGGCTGCTTCTTGATAAAAAACGAATATATGCCATGGCTCAGTCTGTGGATGAAATAGCAATGCTTGAGGATCCGGTCGGCAGGATCGAGGGGATGAAAACAAGGCCTTCAGGCATAAGAGTAGGACAGATGCGTGTCCCGCTTGGGGTTATTGCCGTAATTTATGAATCAAGGCCTAATGTCACAATTGATATTGCCGCACTCTGCATTAAATCAGGAAATGCTGTTATTTTAAGAGGTGGTGAAGAGTCAATTCACTCTAATCTGGTTCTTGCCGGTATTGTCCAGGATGTTCTTGAGAGAGAAGGGTATAACAGGAATATTGTTTCTTTAATGTCAAACCTGGACAGAGAACTGGTACCGCTGCTTCTTAAAAGGAATGATGCAATTGATATTGTTATACCAAGAGGCGGGGAAGGGCTGGTTAAGATGGTTACAGAGGAATCCAGAATCCCTCTGATAAAACATGAAAAAGGTGTATGCCACCTCTTTATAGATGAATCTGCAGATGAAACCATGGCAAATGCCATTGCAATCAATGGCAAGGTGCAAAGACCGGGTGTGTGCAACGCCATTGAAACAATATTAATTCATAAAAATTATCCCCATGCAAAAAGCCTTATAAAGAGCCTTGCAGATAATCATGTGGAAATCAGGGGATGTGAAAAAACTGTATTAATTGATCCGCAACTGATAAAAAATGCGACATCAGATGACTGGGCAGCGGAGTATCTTGACTTAATTGTCTCTATAAAAACTGTTGAATCAATAAATGAAGCTATGGATCATATAGCCTGTTATAGCTCGGGACACACAGAGGCTATAGTCACAAATAATTATACCGATTCTGAAAGATTTTTGAAGGAAGTGGATTCTTCTGCAGTGATGGTTAATGCATCTTCACGATTTCATGACGGCGGTGAATTCGGACTTGGTGCTGAAGTAGGCATTTCCACCCAGAAGCTTCATGCCCGTGGAGTAATGGGTATAGAGGGGCTGACAACATTAAAATATATAGTTTATGGCCACGGTGAAGTAAGATAGATGAAAAAAACCGGTATTTTCGGGGGAACATTTAATCCTGTGCATACAGGGCATCTCATTAACATTGAATTTGTAAGAGATTACCTTAAACTTGACAGGGTTCTTCTTGTGCCTGCCAGGGATCCGGTTCATAAAAAAATATTTGATAAAGTAACACCACATGAGCGGCTTGAGATGGTCAGGCTTGCAATCAGCGGAAATGACTTTTTTGAAGCATCATCTATCGAAATAGATCGTGATGATGCATCGTATACTCTATATACATTGAATCAGCTTAAGATGATATATCCTGATGATGAATTTTATCTCATAATAGGTTCTGATTCATTTAATGAACTTGACACATGGAAGTCCTTCACTGAAATACTTAAAAGTACACATATAGTTGTAATACACAGGCCGGGAGATCTTGAATTAAGAAGAGATCTTATCGAAATTGCATCTAATGTTACGGCTGTTGAGAATCCGGAGATAAATATCAGTTCTACTGAAATAAGAGAACGTGTTAAACTGGGGAAAAGTATCAAGTATCTGGTACCTGATCAGGTAATGGATTATATAAATTTCAAGGGGTTATACAGGAATTGAATAAAAAAATTTCAGCTTTGCTTATAGCAACTGCGGTAATATCAGTAACATTTTTTGGAATAAATCAGTATAGAAAAAGCACCAGAAATATCGTTGATCTTATAGCATCAAAAAAAGATCTTGTAAATGTGCTTGTTGCCGGAAGAAACGCATACAAGGACGATACTTTTGTTTTTTTTGCAGTATTATCTGTAAATCCGGCAAATGGGAACTGCGGAATAACCATGATCCCTCCAGATTATGGGATTTTTATGAATGATGACGGTTCAAAAATTAAAAAAATATCTGAGGTGGATTTCTATTACTACAGCAGAATAAGATATTCTATTAAAAAAGACCTGGGACTGGATGTACCATTTTATATTAATATTTATTCGCCTGATGTTATCAGAACAGTTGATTTAATTGGCGGAGTAAATATTTTTTCTATAGATCAGGCTTCATGCGTAAGCAATATAGATTTCGGACTGAATTATCTGGATGGGAATAAAACTGTTCAGTATATTAATTGCACCAGAGATAATTCCATATTTATTAAATATGACAGAATTCTTGATGTAATACTCAGCCTTTATCATGATAAAAAATTACGGGATATTTATAAAAATTTAGAATTTATCAGTGAAGTATTCAAAAGTATTAAAACAAATATGCTGCCCAGAGAAATCTTTTCAATTGCCGAATTTATCAGGGAGGAGGGGCAGTTTTATTCAGCCCTTTTACCAGGCGGGTATGTTAATGACTTGTATATTGTTGATGAAATAAGCCTTAAGGCATATCAGCAGGATTTTCTTATGCCAATAGCAGTGAAGGATTCCGGCGAATATGAAATTAAAATTAAAATTTTAAACGGAACATCTGTTCCCGGCATTGCAAGAACAATGAGAAATTCCCTGATTAAGGATGGATTTAATGTTGTAGAATTCGGTACATCTACATATCCTCCCATGAAGGAATCTGTTCTTATATGCAGAAAATCAGATTTTTTTGCAGCAGGCAGTGTTTCAAAAAATACAGGAATAAATAATATTTATTTTGTTAATGATAATACTCAGCTTAATAATCTGCTCATTATTATCGGTGAGGATCTTGCCCGATGAAAATTAAATCACTGAAAAGTACAGATGAAATTTATGAAGTCGGGAGAGAATGTCTTGAGTTTCTTGACATGAAAAAAGGTATAGACCCGGTTTTTATGGATTTGAGAAAAGTAAATACTTATCTTGACTTTTTTGTAATTGTTACCGGAAATTCACAGATTCACTGTAAATCCCTTGCCAGAGAAGCAGTAAAATTTTTGAGTTCCAGGGGTTTTAAAGAAACAGGCAAACCTGATTATTCTTCTGAATGGATTATTCTCGATATGGGTGAACTGATTATCCATATTTTTTCAGAGGAGGCAAGATTATATTACAATCTTGAAAGGCTATGGGCTGATGCTGAAATAATTAATCTTAAGTAAGAAGGGGAGAAAATGAACCAGGGAAATGATAATATAAATATTCAGACACTTGTGAAGGAAAAGAGCAATGATGGGAAAATTTCCTGTGCAGAATTGTTCAATCTTGTAAAGGAATATGCCATATTCCCGGACCTTCTTGGCCAATGTGTCACTCATGAAGATATTAAAATTACATATTGTCAGCTTGGGCTTTTTGGTTTTGAAAACAAAAAGAAAATTGTAGAACCCGCTGAAAATGTAGTAGAGGAATTGGAAAATAAAATTTATTCCAGTCTTGAAGATGGAGTTCTTCCGTGCGCGGCTTCATGGGTAATAGCAGAAGAGTTAAAGATAAAAAAAATAGATGTTGCATCAGCATGTGAAAAACTTAAAATAAAAATAAAGAAATGCCAGCTTGGAGCTTTTTAAATAAAGATTCTATCCGGCAAACATCTGATTGCCGGATTTTTAATAATTTAATTATAAAATGAATGATATCAGAATTTATAAACCCCGTTTTGAATTTCCTCAAATATCTTCTTTGTAAGCTTTATATATTTTTCTTTTTCCGGACTAAGAAAATATAGCGGATCTTTAATCTTTGAAGGATCAAAACCATCTTCCTGCAATCCTGTTTTCATCTGTTTAAAGCTGGAAGTTGCATCCTTTTCCTTTCTAATTCTCACAAAATGAGGGCGGGCGTATTGGGGAAGATTTTCTATAACATATGATGAAAAGTCTGCCCAGTTTAATTTATGGTTCTGAAGCAGTGTTAAAGCAGCCATACCTGCCCTGCCTTCCATTCCTTTAACTTCCACACCGTAAACATTGCTGTCTTCAATTGAACCGAATCTGTTAAGTATATCTGCGACTTCGTTAGTGGCAACAACTTCTCCTTTCCATTTAAAAGTGTCACCAAGCCTGTCTACAAATGAAACATATTCACCCGAATGAAGTTTCATTAAGTCACCGCTTATAAAATAGCAGTCACCCTTTTTAAAAACATCTTCAATGATTTTCTTTTTTGTTGCATCTTTATTGCTTTTGTAACCCGGAAAGGGATTGATTTTATTAATTGCAGCAAGAAACATACCTGTTTCACCCGGCTTGCATTTCTGAACAAATCCATTACTGTTTTTTATAAGTAAATCATTGAAAAGGTCGTATTTTGCAATTTCTCCCATACGTACACCTGCTGCAGTAAGTTTCCCTACCATACCCGGCACACCCTTAAGGTTTGTTAAAGCTCCAACACCTTCTGTTGCACCATAAACCTCAATGATTTTTTTAATATCAAATCTTTCTTTGAACTCAAGCCAGTAGTCAGCTCTCATGCCATTACCAAGTATATATTTTAATGGGTTATCAGCATCATCATCTTTTACCGGCTGATTATTAAGATATCTGCACAATTCGCCAATGTAAATAAATATTGAAGCTTTATATTTTCTTATATCATCCCAGAATTCTGTGACAGAAAATTTTCTTCTTAATGCAAATGTCCCTCCATGCATCAATGTAGTAGACCAGGCTATATTTATTCCGCTATTGTGATAAAGAGGGAGACAGCAATATTGTACATCAGAAGATATTGATCTAAGACTGACGCCACCAGCTCCGAATCCAAGCTGGAGCCATTTCTGGTGTTTAAGTTCCGTTGCCTTTGGTTTACCCGTTGTTCCGGATGTGTAAATATATTCCAGGGTATCCTTTGAATTAATTGGAGGCCTCACAGAAGGGTTGGTAATGGGTTCGGATAATATCTGCATCTTCAGGTCTTCAAAAAAATCAGGTATTTTTATATCCCGCTTTTCTCTGTCAACGTAGAAACTCCCCGGTTTTTTTAGTTTAATATCATTTCTAATTTTTTTTATTTCCTGTATATACTCATCTCCGATCACAAGGGCTCTGGCTTCTGCTATATTGATTGCATAAAGAAGTATTTGTCCTTTAATGTTGTTATTCACAAGAGCAGGTACTACTCCAATCTTAGAAAGTGCTGCATGTATTATTAAAAACTCAGGTCTGTTATCCATAAGCAGGGCAATAGTATCACCCTTAATAAAACCTTTTTTCTGAAAAAAATGGGCATACCTGTTAACATTCTCATTAAATTCATTGTATGTAATAACTCTGTTTTCAAATATAATTAGAGGTTTCTCCTTATACTTTAAAGCCTGTTTTTCCAGTATCGATCCAAGAGACATATTTTTTTTATTTTTTAAAGTTTTAAATCCTATTATCCCTTCAATGAAGGAATAAATTCTTTTAAAATATTCCATATAGCCTCCCGATTTTTTTCAATAATTGCATTAAAAAAATAGAAAAGTCCACCATTAATTTTAAATTTATACTTTTTATATAAAAAATATGAAGTCTTTAATTTTAAGTGATGGTATAAAAAAATTTAAACCAGGTGTAACTTTTTATTATATATATTTTACATATATATTGATATTATTGATTACCTCCTTTTTTAACTGTAAATAACCCCGTGTAATCCCTGTGATTAACGGGGTTATTTATTGCCAAATTATTAAAATAATTTTGACAAAAAAAATACTATTATGTAAACTTTGATATTCAGCAGGCTTATGAATTGTTACTATATTTTAATAACAGTTTTATTTTAAGCTGAAATTTTTTTTAAGGAGTATTTTTTATGCCAAGTGGTGTTGTGAAATGGTTCAATGAAAAGAAAGGCTTTGGTTTTATATCAAAGGAAGATGGTGGCGATATTTTTGTTCATTATACAGGTATTGCCGGTGATGGGTTCAAAAGCCTTCGTGAAGGTGCAGCAGTGGAATTTGAAATAGAGGATTCCGATAAAGGACAGCGAGCCGTAAACGTGACTGCTATATAATTTACATATTTCTGTAATCAAGGGGGGATTATCCCCCTTGATTTAATATGATGTCACACTTCAATCAAAACAGTAAAAAACGTGCTGTCTTGCAAGTCCCGCAAAACCATAATCAGCAGTTTTAGATTCAAATTCCTCCCAGTTATCTCCATAATGAGTGAGAAAGATTTTCTTTTTAATTTCATCAGGAAGGGTATTTAATTCATCAAGAGATGCATGTACACCTCCAGTATAGAACTGACAGTCATGAAAAATTGCTTCAAAATTAAATCTGTTTTCATAATAATCAATAAGGTCATAATCAAAACGGGTGTCACTTGTAAAAAATATTCTGTCATCAATTATCAGGCCGCAGCTCCAGAATGAGCTCTGCCAGTCGGAAGAGGAATCGGGGATATGTTTAGTTCTCATGATCTTCAGGTTTATATCCCCTATTCTTGCGCCAAAGGTTTCTCTTGCATAATCAGGAAGCCACTGGGGCCTGGTTACATCCCAGAAATCCTTAAATGAAAGTCTGTCTCCTGCCTCCTCTTCGTTTGACTCACAACCCCCTCTCAATGACATATCCCATAGAATATGCTGATATGTTTCATTTATTACCATTACCGGCTTTTGTTTTGTGACATATCTACCCATAAGAGAAACTTCTTCCAGCCCTCCAATATGGTCTGCATGAGAATGTGTTATTAAAAAATTTTTAATATTTACAACAGGAATGCCAAGTTCAGAAAGAGCCTGCGGACATTTGGTACCGCAATCTACAAGAAGATGGTCTTCCCCTTTTATAATAAGCAGATTTGTCTGATATTGTCTTTTGGTAAAAGCACTTCCGGTGCCTACAAAAAAAAGTTCCAGCTGTCCGTCATTGGTAAGTTTTAATTTTTTTTCGTTAAGAGTTTTTATTTTCATAGAAGGCCCCTTTAATCTTTGGTTATACTTTCTTAGCATATTATAGTGTTATTGTAAAGAATAATTCTTTAGTATGGTGTAATAACGGTTATGATGTAATAATGTGCAGATAAAACGGATGATTAAATTATAAGCAGGCAGGATATGCAGATGATTATTAATACTTTTTCAGTTGGAGATATTATTTCTCACAACCCGTAAAGTACCTGTAAAATATCTCTTTACATTTATTGACTTAAGTTGTTCTCTGCCGGAGGATATGAACATCAGCAATGAGGCAATAATGAAATGGTGTAAAAAATCCTGATTTTATATTTCTCTTTATATTCTCAGTCCTTCAATAAATTTTAGAATCTTTAGATGATTGCACAAAAAAAATCTTGTCAATTTTATTTTATTATGTTGTTTATCATGGATTCCATGATCTTACAGTATTATAAAATATTGTCTTATTAAAAATAATTTTATTTCTATTCAAAGAAGCTAATTGATGAATGACAGAAAAAAAAAAATACGAAATAATTATAAACAACGGCATCGAGGAGGGATTTCAGGTTCTTACTCTTGATAAAGAGCCCTTTATTTCATCCCTTGCAGGTTATCTCAAAAAACCTAAAAAAATATTCTTAGGGATGGGAGATTTTCTGGAAATGGGAGATTTCAATAATCTTATTGATGCTGTTCTTCTTGATAATGATGTTGCCAAGCTGGAAGGAATACTGGATAAAAATAACAGAAAACTTTCAGAGGAGGGGGAGATCCCTTTTTCTTTTTTTAAGCTCGCGGTTTATTACCCCGATTTTCTTCTCAAAGATGTACCAGTTGAATGTATTTCTACAATCGGTAAAAAAGCCAGACTTTTCCCAGGTGCCGAAATTTTTACAGGTTTTATAAAAGAGTACAATCCCCTTATTCTCACTGCAATTCCATTTGAGATATCACTGGAATATGCTAAAAGACTCGGACTTGGCCAGAAAAATCTAATCTCAACAGAGTATAAAAAAACTGTTGTTAACAATAAACCTGTTTTTTCAGGTGATATTGTAAGGTTTATATCTGCAAACAGACGTATAATTGAAATAGAAAAAACAATGGCTGAAATGAATTTAAGGGAAGATGACGTATTATATCTGGGCAGAGGTGAAGCCGGGACTGGAGCTTTTTCGTACTATAATTCCATAGCTTTTAATCCATCGAGAAATATAATTGATAAATCTAAAATATCTTTATATGGCTCTACTCTTGAATCATTACTTGTTTTTTTTAATTTTGACAGTGAAATTGAAAAGCATCTGCTTTCAGACGATTTTGAGGAAAATCTTCCTTCACTGGTGGTGATATCCAACAGCAAAGAGAAGAGTGAAGAATTAATCAATATTGAACTTGAACACCGGCAGATGCAGGAAAATGTTATTGGATTAAAAATTGAGCATTCAGAAGATTCCTATGCTTCCCTCGAAAGGGAGATAAATATTCTTCTTGGCGCATCCAGCATTAACATGAGTGCAGTAAGAAATCATATCTTTTCACGTATGAAACAATATATTGAGGATCCGCAAAGTCTGGTAAAATATATATATAACATAGCAAAGGAAAGATATAAAAGTTTCTGCTCTACTTAAAACCCAATTACTTATAACTAAAATTTTCAGGAAAATATGAATTAATAAAGTACTTGATTATTTTAAAAAAATTAGTTATATTGTAATATGACTGCAATGTGAAATAATAAATCTTAAAAATAAATAATTACAAAAGCTTTAAGGAGATGGAGATGACTATAATAACTGAAATAAAAGCACGGGAAATTCTTGATTCCAGAGGGAATCCAACTATAGAGGTTGATGTTGAACTTGAGTCAGGTGCAGTGGGAAGAGCTGCAGTGCCATCCGGTGCTTCAACAGGCGAGCATGAAGCTGTTGAATTAAGAGACAATGATAAAAAACGCTATCTGGGTAAGGGTGTACTTAAGGCGGTATCAAATGTAAATGATATAATATCAGATGCTCTGATTGATATGGATGCTCATAATCAGGCCGAAATAGATAAAACTCTTATCCAGCTGGATGGAACAAAAAACAAATCCAATCTTGGAGCAAATGCTATTCTTGGAGTTTCTCTGGCATGCGCCAAAGCTGTTGCTAATGCGCTTGATGTGCCATTTTACAGGTATATTGGAGGCGTAAATACCTGCGAACTTCCGGTACCAATGATGAATATTCTTAATGGCGGATCACATGCTGATTCAAATGTTGATCTTCAGGAATATATGGTAATGCCTGTCGGAGCATCAAGCTTCAGAGAGGGTTTAAGTGCCGCAAGCGAAAGCCGACACGTGCAGGGAGCAGTTGTTCTGCGTGTAGGTGATGTATCCGTTCG
>CAYYKZ010000001.1:28710-33233 GCA_964468455.1 uncultured Leptospirales bacterium
TCAGGAATATATGGTAATGCCTGTCGGAGCATCAAGCTTCAGAGAGGGTTTAAGGATGGGTGTTGAAACTTTCCATGCTCTCAAAAGTGTACTTAAAGGAAAAGGGTATGCAACCAGTGTCGGGGATGAGGGCGGGTTTGCTCCTAATCTTAAATCCAATGAGGAACCACTTGAACTTATTTTGGCAGCAATTGAAAAAGCGGGTTTTAAGCCTGGTTCTGATATTCTGATAGCCCTTGACCCTGCAGCAAGTGAATTTTATGATAAAAAAACGAAAAAATATGTTTTTGCAAAAAGTGATAAAAGCGAAAAGACATCTGAAGAAATGATAAACTTTTATGAGAATCTGATAAAAAAATATCCGATAATATCTATTGAGGATGGTCTGGCCGAGGACGACTGGGACGGATTTAAAATGATGATGAACAGGGTTGGGTCAAAAGTTCAGATTGTTGGTGATGATTTATTTGTTACCAATACAGAAAGGCTTTCCCGTGGAATTAAAGAAAAAGCTGCAAATTCAATTCTAATTAAATTGAACCAGATAGGTACCCTCACAGAAACTATCAAGGCTGTGGAGATGGCTAAAAAGGCAGGCTATACTGCTGTAATTTCGCATCGGTCCGGAGAAACTGAGGATTCAACAATCGCTGATCTCGTTGTAGCGTTAGGTACAGGGCAGATTAAAACAGGTTCCGGTTCAAGGTCAGACAGGATTGCTAAATATAATCAGCTCCTGAGAATTGAAGAGGAGTTGGGTGCAATGGCAATGTATAAAGGAAAAGAGGTTTTCTACAATATTGGTTAAAAAAGACAGGTTCAGAACTTTTCTTCTGGTATTTTTTCTTTTCAGTATTTATATTTTTGTTTTTAGTGAAAGCGGTATACTTAAAAGAAACCGCCTTAAAAACAAATTTGATGTGCTGGATAATAGAATTTCTTTATTAAAGCAGGAAAGTTCTGAATTGCAGAGTCTATATGAAAAATATTCTGATTCACAATATTCAGATATTGATATTGTAAGGTCGGGTTATATTGATAATAGGGCTGAGATTCTAATTTTCAAGAACTCCGCTGAAGAAGACAAAACAGGGGAGTTTACCATCCCTGGAGATATATTGAATTTTAATTTAAATCATTTGCGGATAATATGGATAATTATCGCTTCAATGATAATAATAATTTATTTTACCAAATACAGGAACGGGGAAGAATTTTCTGATGGATGATCTTTTCAGAGCATTTGATGAAAGCGATGTTGAAGTAATAAAATGGCAGCTTAATTGTAAAAGCCTTAATAATATGGCTGGTATAGTTTTTAAGTGTGTCCACGGTTATCCGGCAGTTATACTTTTTAATCCTTATGATTATGATGAAACAAAAGATGTAAAAAAAATTAATCATATGTCGGTTTCAAACCCCCTATGGCTTACCTGCCCATATCTTAACAAACGTATTCATGACCTCGAATCTGAGGGATATATAAAAAAAGTTTCTTCTTTCATAGCATCCGACAGGCTTATGATGGATACTATGAAAAATGCTCATGCCCATTATTACTATCTCAGGCGTAAACTTTACAGTAAAACTTTTGGTGAGATAAGTTCACTCGACTTTAACAGCAAGATTCTTCATACCGGGATTGGAGGCATAAGTGATATCAAAAATTTAAAATGCCTTCATCAGCATTACAGTCACTTCCTTGTTTGCAGTGATAATGTTGCAGGCAGAGTAGTGCACAATCTTTTGAATGGTATAAACTATTGCAGAGAGAGATTATGTGATGATGCAGGACACTGATTACAGAAATCTGAATCTTAAAAAATTGAAAAAAGACGGGTCAATCCTATGTGAACATGTGGAAACTATTTCAAGAACCATAGGGTATGGTGATCTTTTTATACTTCCTGTAGATTCAATATACGGGATAGTAGGGCTTTACTGTGATGAAATTATTGAAAAGATAACTGAAATAACTGGTGAGAGCAGAGATAATATAGAAGTAGTTATTTCAAATTTTAAGATGCTTGAAGAAATGGCTGTGATTGGCAAATCAAATTATGATTTTCTAAGAAGAATCTGGCCTGGAGAAGTAATTGTTCAGCTGAGAAACAGGGAGTGTTTCCATAATTCCAATTTCCTGATGAGAATGCCGCGTCATAAATATGTTCTTGATATAATCAATAATATTGGTAAACCTCTTGTGTATCTGCCGCTAAAAACTCCGGTTCGCAAAATGGTCCTTAATGATAAGGATATAATTAAACGTTTCAAAAATATCTGTCCGGTTCTAATAATTGATGAGTTTTTAAAGGATCATACGTCCCCTACACTGATAGACTTAAGCTGCGATAATATTGTTATTTTAAACGAGGGTAGAGTATGTGCTGAAGAAATAAAATCGCTTTATTTTCTTGGCGATCTTTAGTCATCATCCGTAATAACATGCAATCAAGGACAAAGTTTTATTTTTTACTAATCTTATTTACTATAAAAATTCTTTTCCCGGAAAACGCCTCGGCCTTTTCATCATGGCAGCTTGTAGAGAAATCAGGTTATCGGATTTACTGTAAAAGCAGTAATATGGAATATGCACTTAATCTGGCCTCAGATATAGAAATTATTTTCAATAAAACAACTGACGTCATCGGATATATACCAGACCGACATCTGAATATCTATGTTGCTGAAAAAAAATTTAAAAATAATATAACTGTGTTAGCAAATAATATTTTTGATTTTAATAAAATTATAATTTTTGTTGATGATGACTATAACAGCTCTATAAACCGGATATGGGATTTTACAGTTAAAAAAGTACTTGCCGAAATGAATAAAAAATCTTCAGGATTTTCAGCATTAAAATATAGATCAATGGAGTCATGGCTTCCCGGCACTTTGTCCGGTTATTTAAGAGAAGGATTTAACAGCATGGATAGCATGTTTCTGACAGGCATGCTGTTAAATGATATAAGACTTGCTCCGGATCCTTCACTGTTAAATAATTATTCCAGCAAAGAAAGAGAAGCCGTTTATCGAGGTTTTATTTTTTATGTCGCAAAATCATTCGGAGATGAAGTACTCGCATCTGCATTGAGAAATATTTCTTTTTATGGCGGCTTCATCAAAGCTTTGGAGAATATAACCGGTTATAAAAAAGAATATATTGTAACAGAATTTAATGTTTTTTTTAAATTACAAAAAAAAGATATCAATTATAAAGAAACATCATATACGGCTAAATTTGCAACTTTTGATAATCAGAGCTTTATTTTTTTAGCTGCAAGTGAACAGGGTAAAATTATTATTTTTGATAAAATTCATAAGTCTCTTGAATTTTTGGAATTAAATAAAGATTCAGATATCGAGTTAGCGGGATTAAAAAGTTTCAGAAGAATCAGCTCATTTCCCTTTAATTTCCCGGAAGAAACGATTCAGGGAGCTTTCTGGAATAATAATAAAGCAGTAGTTTCAGTCCTGGGAAATGAGGGAACATCATTTTATTTGTTTGATTATATAGAAAATAAAATGAAGCAAAGGCTTTTTTTACCATATCTTTATATACGGGAGTTTTCCGGAAATCATCTGCCGAATTCGCTTGTTTTTTCCGCTTCTGAAGGGAGAAGACAAGATATTTTTATTTTTAATTTTGATTCAATGTCCGTTACAAAAATAACAGAAAGCAGATTTGAGTATTCCAATCCTGCAGTATACAGGAAAGACAGTTTAATTTTTGTGGAGAAATCTGACAAAAGCCGTATATATAAGTATGATTTCTTAAACAATAAGAAAGTTTTACTATGGGAAGCAGATGGCATTATTAAGGATCTGACTGTTTCAGCAAACGGTGAAATTTTTTTCAGCTGGAACAGTAATAATACCTTTAATATTTACAGGTTCGACAATCCCGGGAAAAATCCGGTACAACTGACTTATTTAAATACAGGGGCCTTTAATCCTTTGATGTTTATACATAATAGAATAATAATTAACTGTTATATTGACAGAAGATTGATTAATGCAGTACTATATCAATAATATCTACTAAAAAATCTTAACAGCTTCAAGGGTGCTTTCTGATTTAAAGACTTGACTGGAGCACGCCTTTATAGGAAAATCTCTTAATAAGAAGCTGCTTTGCTGAGAAGTTGATTATTGCCTGGTGGTTAAAATGAATAGAAGCTCAATAATTAAAAGAAAAACATCTGAAACAGATATTGTGGTTGAGGTGGATATTGACAATACCGGTGGATCCGTTATTGATACAGGAGTCCCTTTTTTTGATCACATGCTCTACTCAATGAGCAGGCACGGCAGGTTTTCACTCAATATAAAATGTAACGGCGATACTGAAATTGACGATCATCACTCTGTTGAGGATACAGGTATCTGTATAGGCAGAGCTATTAAAGAAGCTCTGGGCAGTAAAGAGGGAATAAAAAGGTTCGGCCATGCAATTATACCAATGGATGAGGCTTTAACTCTTGCAGCTGTTGATATGTCAGGCCGGTCATATTTTAAAT
>CAYYKZ010000002.1:0-16300 GCA_964468455.1 uncultured Leptospirales bacterium
ATGAGACATAAAAGAAATTGACTTTTTATTAATAGGGCTGGTATAATATTTTTATGAATGCGCTAAACAGAAAAGATCTACTTGATATAAAATCTCTCTCCCCTGATGAAATTCTTCTTATATGTGAAACAGCAAAGTATTTTAAAGAAGTTTTCACCAGGGATATTAAGAGTGTACCTGTACTCAGGGGTAAGACAGTATGCAGCCTCTTTTATGAGCCTTCCACCCGGACAAGGCTCAGTTTTGAGAACGCAGCAAAAATGCTCTCAGCTAATGTGATAAATGTTCCGGTAACCACGTCGAGCGTTTTAAAGGGGGAGTCCCTCATTGACACAGTGCGTACTCTTGAGGCTATGAAAGCCGATTATATTGTAATGAGACATGCGGCGTCACTGGCGCCGCATTTTTTATCTAAAAATATAAAAGCATCAGTTATCAATGGGGGTGATGGTTTCCATTCGCACCCCACCCAGGCTCTTCTTGATCTTTATTCTGTTATTGAGAAAAAAGGTTCTGTTAAGGGGCTTCATGTAGGTATAGTGGGTGATATAAAGCATTCAAGAGTTGCCAGGTCAGATATTCTGGCCTTTACAAAACTGGGTGCAAAGGTTACAGTCTGCGGGCCTTCAACACTTGTACCAGATGAGTTTAAGCAGTATGGAGTTGATATCACATATAATTTTGATGAACTTCTTCCCCAGCTTGATGTTGTGAACATGCTGAGAATTCAGAGAGAACGTCAAAAGGGATCCCTCTTTCCCTCAATCCGGGAATATAATCTTCTTTACGCCCTTACTGAAGAGCGTTTCAGGGAAAAATGTAAATCTGATGTGATTGTTATGCATCCGGGGCCAATGAACAGGGGTGTTGAAATAGATGATGCTGTGGCAGACGGCCCCAATTCAATAATAAACGAACAGGTAACTAACGGGGTTGCTGTAAGAATGGCGATTTTTTACCTCCTTGCCGGAGGTACTCAACTACAGGAAGATGCGGAAGGAAATGTTTAAAATATGAATATAGTAATTAAAAACGGCAGAGTAATTGATCCGGGCTCTGGTACAGATAAGATGCTGGATGTCCTTATTAAAGATGATAAAATTGCAGATATAGGGGAAGATCTTAATCTTTCCGGTGATGAAAAAGTAATTGATGCTCAGGGATGCCTGGTCCTTCCCGGCCTTATTGATATGCATGTTCACTTCAGGGAGCCTGGAAGGGAGGATGTAGAGACAATTATTGGAGGATCAAAGGTTGCAGCTAAAAGCGGTTATACCTCAGTATGCCCCATGCCCAACACTCAGCCTGTAATTGATAATCAGGCACTTGTACGATTTATAAAAATGGAAGCTGAAAAGGGGCCTGTTAATGTTTTCCCCATTGCCACAATTACAAAAGGCGGTAAAGGCGAGGATATGTCCGAAATGGGTGAACTTGTAAAAGGGGGTGCTGTAGCTTTTTCTGATGACGGCAGGCCTGTTATGAGTTCGCTGGTTATGAGGAGAGCACTTGAGTATTCGCGCATGTTTGATGTACCCATACTTGCCCATGCAGAGGATACTGACCTTGCTGATGAAGGGATAATGAATGAGGGGCTCAATTCAATAAGGCTTGGCCTTAAGGGGATTCCCCGGGAATCTGAAGAGGTTATGATTGCCAGGGATATACTTTTAACAAGGCTTACTTCCGGAAGACTTCATGTGTGCCACGTTTCATCAGCCGGATCTGTGACCCTTATAAGAAGAGGGAAGAAAGATGGTGTTAAGGTAACCTGTGAAACCGCACCGCATTATTTTGCATTAAACGATGATTCTGTTGAGGAACTTCTTTCAATGGCTAAAATGAATCCTCCACTAAGAACAGAGGATGACAGGCAGAAAATAATTGAGGGACTCCGTGACGGGACAATTGATGTTATCGCAACAGATCACGCTCCCCACGCTTTATATGAAAAGATGCAGGAGCTGGAATATGCTCCTTTCGGAATAGTGGGACTTGAAACAGCAGTACCTCTGATAATTACTGAACTTGTGAAAAAGAATAATTTCTCATATATAGATGCATTCAGCAAAGTTACAAGTAATCCTGCTTCAATCCTTAATCTTGACAGGGGTTCTCTGAAAAAAGATGGCTGGGCAGATGTGACAATTATTGATCCTGATAAAAAAGTTATTATCAGCAAAGATTTTTTAATTTCCAGGTGTAAAAATACGCCATTCCTCGGTTCAGAACTTTATGGGTCAGTTGAATACACTATCTGCAATGGAAATATAGTTTATCAATCCGAAGAAAGGGGCCGTGACTAAGGAATGGAACAGTCATTATCCGGGGAAAAAGTACTCTCCAGTATAGAAACAGCAAGGATGCTGGGGATTTCTGTTTCTTCTGTTAGAAACTGGGTGCGCCATGGATTTATTGAATCTGTTTCATCAGGTGCTGATTATGCTTTTCTGATGAATGACGTTTGTACTCTTCAGAGCAGAATAGAGAGCGGTGATTTAAAAAGGTTAAGCAGCAGGGCTAATAAAATAAATTCCTCCAGGACATTTCTTCCCGGCGAATTGCTGGGGTCCACTCTGTCAGAGAAAAGTGTTTCCTTTATTTCCGGTTTTATCATTGAGTCAGGTATTGATAAAAATACGGCAATGTTTATGATTTCCCTGAATCTGCTTGGTAAAAAGGGTCTTCTTGAAGGGACTGCTCCTGATAAAATACTCTCCGATAATTTTAAAGGCTCAGGCATCCGGGGAAATCTTGCATCTGTAATGAATGAATGGAAATGTTCTTTAATGAGACATAATACAGAGAAAGTCGCATTGCAGCTTCTGGATTACGATTTGCCTGAAGATGATAATATTGCAGGGGCTATTTATCAGTCCATACTGATTGAAGGTGATAAATCCAGGCTGGGATCCTATTATACTCCTGATTATATTGTAGATAATATCACAGAAAGACTTGCTGAAAAAAACAGGCTTTTCATGGATCCATGCTGCGGAACAGGCCAGTTTCTTCTTTCTATTGCGGAAAAGTGTGATAATCCGGAAAATCTTTACGGCATAGATATTGATCCTGTAGCGGTTAATGTTGCAAAAATTAACCTTATCCTGAAATTTTCTGATATAGATTTTTATCCTAATATTTACTGCATGGATTCACTTATGGATCTGGATGAATCCATTTTGTTTACAGGAGGGAAAGTTTTTCCCCGGTTTGATATTATTGCTACAAATCCTCCCTGGGGGTATCACTTTGACAGAGGTGAAAAGAATATCCTTAAATCCTCCTATGATGAAATACGGTCAGGGGAATCATTTTCATATTTTATAATCAGAAGTATGAGGATGCTTAAGGATAATGGCAGACTCTGTTTTGTATTGCCTGAATCTTTTCTTAACGTGAAAATTCACAGGGATATACGGGAGTATGTTTTAAATAACTGTGCTGTTGAAAGGATAGAGTGGGGTAAAAGAATTTTTAAGAATGTTTTTACCAGCGCCTGCATTGTTGACCTTAAGCGCAGTGATAAAAATAATAAGCAGAATATTCTTGTGGTAAATGACGGCAGAGAATATTCAATCAAACAGGAAAGATTCAAAAACAACAGAGATTTTACTTTTGATATAAATATATGTGCCATTGATGAGAATATTCTCAACAGAGTTTATGGTAAATCCGGTTATACGTTAAAAGGGAATGCAGAATGGGCGCTGGGTATAGTTACCGGAAATAATTCATTATTTTTAAGCAAAGAACAGGGAAAGGGGATGGAGCCTGTTATTACAGGTAAGGATATCTCCCCCTTTAATATTGGAGCTCCTGCTTTGTTTATCCGTTTTGAAAAAGAAAAATTTCAGCAGTGTTCGCCGGAACACATATACAGGAGCAGGGAGAAGCTTGTTTATAAGTTTATATCAAGCAGGCTTAATTTTGCTCTTGATGAAAAAGGTTATGTTACACTTAACAGTGCGAACATTGTAATTCCTGGAGAAAATCTTCCCCCTGCAAAAGTTATAATGGCTCTTTTTAATTCGGAACTTTACCAGTTTATTTTTCAGAAAAAATTTTCATCAGTAAAAGTTTTAAAAAGTCATATTGAAGAACTGCCGATTCCGGAACTTTCCGTTAAAGAAACTGAAACCCTGGTGTCCCTGTCAGATTCTGCTGCAAAGGGGGATCCTATGGAAAAACTGAACAGTTATGTTTTTGATATATTCAATATCAATGGAAAGGATATTGAATATATCAAGAATGAAATCCGCTGATCAGATTAAAAAGGTGGTTTATTAAATTATTATATTTTTAAATTCTGGTCCATAAATTCAAGTACTTCCGGGATCTGTCTTTTCCAGTATAGCCATCCCTGGTATCCGCTTTTACTTTCCCTGTATGTTACACTATAAGATGAGGATGATTTCTGCAGAGACTTTATTCTTATTGCCAGCATTCTTGACTGGCCAGGATTATAGGCGTCCCCACCTGTCCCATGATAAAGAAAAACAGGAATTCCAGAAAGTTTTTCAGCCAGTGCTATTACACTCGCTTCCTGTTCCCATCTTTCACTATGATTTTTATGACTTCCATATACTGCTTCAATAATCCGGGAGCCGCTTATTGTGGTTGGATCATAGAACCCGGAGATTCCCGCTGCTGCACCGAATCTGTTGCTGTATTTTGCAGCCACTGTCAAGGCTCCATAGGCCCCGACAGTTAAACCCATAATTCCTGTGCTGCTTTTAGTTAAAGCAAGACCGTAATTTTTATTTAAGAAATTTATAAGCGCATCACCGGCGAATTTTGCTCCCGGTATTGAGTTCCATCTGTAACTTGTTTCAGGATAAAAAGAATTTTCATATACACTTTTCCCCATTGAGGGGCACACTATTGCGAAGTTGTATTTATTGGCATAGCTTTCAATTGATGAATTGGTTTCATATTCTCTTTCGCTTGAGCCGTAGGAATGAAGAGCTATGATTGTTCTGATTTCTTTTCCGGGAATATAGCCTCTTGGAAAGAATATCTGAATCCTTGTGCTGGAATTATGGCCTTCATATTCTGATTTTACATCAATATTTTTAAGCCATCTGCCGGGCTGAACTGAATGGTTAGCCTTTATATTAACTGATGGACTGCTGTTCTTTATTGAATTTTCAGGTGTGGCACATGATATGATTAATAGGAGTACTGGAATAAGGGCAGAAAACTTTTTCATGATGATTCTCCGATTTTGATTACTATTTATCAGGATTAATAATAACCTGTTATATTTATAAAAAAGTGAAACCGGGCAGTAAGTTTAAAAAGCCGGACATTTATTATAAAGTATAATAGCCGGGATGTGTTTAGTCAAGCAGATAAAGCGATGGATCTCTGTCTTAATTTAGTTTATGTTTTTACATAATATAACCTTGCTCTTTCATGCTGTAAAATGATTCTGTAGTTAAAATAATGTGGTCAACAAGGGGTATCCCCACAATTTTACCTGCTTCAATGAGCCTGCTTGTTGTTTCAATATCCTGCTTTGATGGAGAGAGATTTCCTGAAGGGTGATTATGGGTCACTATAAGGCCGGATCCTCCCTCCCTTATTGCTTCCCGGAAAACCTCCCTGGGATGCACAATTGCTTCTGTTACAGTCCCCATGGAAATGATTTTTTTCCTGATAAGGATATTTTTATTATTTATTATGAGTGTAGTGAAAACCTCTTTATCATGTCCGGCAGTGTCAGGGAGGAGATATTCCCAAACTGCAGCGGGGGAATTAAGAAGAGTAAGGGGTCTTTTCTCCCCTATGGCTCTTTTGCCCAGTTCAAAGGCAGCACGTATTTTAATAGATTTTTTCAGGCCTATACCCTTTTCTTCTGCGATTTCCCTTATACCTGAATTGAGAATACCTCTAAGTCCTCCCTTTTTCTTTATTATAAGAGAGGAGAGCTCAAGCACATCTCTTTCTTTTGTTCCGGTTCCCAGGATAATTGCCAGTAGTTCAATATCTGAAAGCTGATTTATATCCTCACCGTCGATACATCTCTGAACAGGGAGTTTGTAATTTTCATGAATTATACCCATTGTTACCTCTTTAAATAATAGAGCCTGTTGAATTCTTCAGTATATATTTCTGCAGCATCAGCATTATCAATTATAAGAATGTTTTCATCATTACGCATGGAGGCGTTTTTAGAAAAGTTATAGGAACCTGTTATTACTCGGGAATTGTCGATTATAATCACCTTGTGGTGCATATTATATCTGTTTCTGTCAACCTTCACAGGGAGGCCTTCAAGTTTCATTTTTATAAATTCTGAATATTTTGTATATGCTCCTTTTTTTTCAAATAGGCCCCTTATATCAACACCCTCTCTGAACTTCCTGATCATAACTTCACTGATTTCCCTTGAAGTAAAAGAAAAAGCCATAAAAAGAATAGATTTTTCCGCTTTCCCGATTTCATCGAGTATGCGGTTTTCAATATTATCTTCCGGGGAAAATAAAGCCTCCATTGAGATATCGGGTTTTTTAATAATCCTGGATTTTTTTAATGGAGCAAAAGCCCCGTATTCTCTTTTATTACCGAAAATTTTATGCTGAAACATTTCATCAAATTCATCCAGAAATACATCCGCAAGCTCGCGGGATTGTATTAATACGGCATTGTTATTGTTTCTGCCGGAACCGTTCTCTGTAATATTGTAGGATCCTGTAAAAACAATTTCTCTATCTATAACAGCGAATTTATTATGCATAAAACCTGAACCTGTGTCTTTAATAACAGGTATCCCGGCTTCAATAAGAGAATTTACAGCTTTGCCGGAGTAATTGTCTTTCTCTGTAACAATTTTTACATCAACGCCCCTCCTGCTGGCTGCAATAAATTCATCTGATATTTTTACTGAAGATATATCATAGAAAGCTCCGCAGATTGACTCCTTTGAATTCCGGAGGGCATTAATTAAACCTTTATCAGGAGTAATTAAATTTTCAGATTTTCCGGAAGGAGCTGTAAAGAAAATCTGCCATTTAACAGGTGTCTCTCCATTAGCTGTAAAAGTGAATAATATAACTATGAAAATAATTTTTTTCATCAGTAAGGTTCCCTGAAATTCTTTTCAGATCATGGTTGTTTTTAACACCGCTCTGCTGATTATTATTACGAATGAGGTGGATTTTTTTTTGAATTTTTTTTTAAAAGGAGGATTTTTTTAACTTTGACATACCCGTGAAGCAGAGTTATGAACAAATTAACCGGATGCCCTGGATGCAAGTTCCTCCTCTCTTTCGAGCACCATGTTTTCAAATTCAGTGTAAAGAAGCTGTTCCTCGCTGCCCGGGTGCATTGAGCGTACCTTGGAAACAAGAGTTCTGAATGGAGATATTTTGCGTGGATCGGTTAGCCTTGAAATAATTTCTTTAATGTTCTCTTCATCTCTTTGTATCAGTGCCAGATAAAATTCAAAAGAGTTCTTAATTTCTTCAAGGGTTTTTCTGTTTTTTGATATATCAGATCCGGGCTTTTCAGATTCAAGAAGATCTTTTATGAAAAACAGAATATACTGGGTATCAAGAGGAGATATATCGAAATCGAGAAGAAGCTGATTAAGGTTTGATAGAGCCATTTTTTTAAGATGCATCCTGGCAAGAAATACCGGATTCTCAGAGAGAGTGTTAATATTTATGTATGACATATCGTTCTCAGAGTCTGATTTCCCGGAAGCCGCAGAGGGTGCTGCACTGATATTAATAACTTTACCCGGTTTATATTTGCTGATCATAACCGAAAGTTCCGTTTCTGAGATTGACCCGTCAACTATAAGATAATCTATTTCATTGCCTGAAGTAAAACTTCTGAGCATTGATGAGTAGCTGCGCTGATGAAGAATTATGGCAGGGATCTGATCCATATCCGACTCAAAGGGGATGAAATGGAATTTTCTTTTTTTCTCTACAATGTTCCGATAAGGTACGATAAGCTTTTTATTCTGTATTTTAAGGAGAGTATATTCTCTGTCAAAATCGTGTTCAATGTTAAAAATATTTCCGACAAACACAAACAGGGGGATTTTATGAAGCAGGCTTCGACCTTCCCTGTCTGCAGGGATGGAATCACCCTTGCTGTCAAAGACAAGAAATTTCCAGTTTTTGAACATTACCTTAAGGGTAAATCCTGCGGGTGTTTTCTCTTCTGCGAAATCCATGGGCCTCTATTATTAAGTTCTGCAGGTATTAAAATATTAAAGTGTATCTGTAAAAAGCTTTATTATTTTTCTCTTAAAAAATGATGATTTTAACATTAATTGCTGAAATCTGTAATTGAAAGTATAATTACCTGAAATGAAAAAATTTGCAAGCAATAATTTTATACTCTGCTATGAACATCAGTATTGAGAGGGCTGAACATGCCGTTTATATAATATTGGTAAGCTATTCCGCAGATCATTGCGGCATTGTCAGTACATAAAAGAGGGGAAGGTATTATAATTTTTTCATGATCTTTCCGGTTATTATTAAGAATTTCCCGGAGTCTGCGGTTTGCAGCAACACCTCCGGCAATTACAAGTCTGTTAATTCCCTCTTCCCTCGCAGCAGAGAATAACCTTCTCATCAGGAGTTCAAGAGCGCTTTCCTGAAAACTGTATACAATTTCAGAAATACTGGAATCGGGGTTGTTTTTTATGTGATTAATAACAGCTGTTTTAAGTCCTGAATAGGAGAAGCGTCTGTCACCAGGATCTGTCATGAGTTTCGGGAAAAACTGTTTCTTTTCAACGGCTTTAAGAGCCATCTGTTCAATAACAGGCCCTCCAGGATAACCCAGGCCCAGATATTTTGAAACCTTGTCATAGGCTTCGCCGACAGCATCATCAACAGTTTTTCCCAGAAGTATCATTTCCCCTGGTCCGTTAACCCTGTAAAGTGCAGTGTTTCCCCCTGATACGAGAAGTCCTATAAAGGGGTATTGATGTTTTTCTCCTTCAAGAAAAGGAGCGTAAAGATGAGCTTCCAGATGGTTGACAGCTATTAGAGGTATACCCAGAGTAAAGGAAATGGTTTTTGCGCTTTGAAGACCTATCATGAGTGAACCGATTAATCCGGGCCTGTTTGTTGCAGCAACATAATCCAGATCGGAAAAACCAATGCCTGCTTCTTCCATGGCGGAATCTATGAGACTGTTTATAACCTCCAGATGTGCCCTTGATGCTATCTCGGGCACAACTCCTGAGTATTCACTGTGAATATCTATCTGGCTGAAGATTCTGTTGGAAAGAATTTTTTCCCCGTTAATAACAATAGATGCCGAGGTTTCATCGCATGAGCTCTCCAGTCCCAGGCCTGTTACATTTTTATTTCTGATAACCATTGAAGCGATTATTTCTTCAGATTTTCAACAGCAGTTATCAGCTGATTGTCGAATTCCAGATCATAAGGCAGATTTTTATGATACTTGCTTATTTCCCTTTTAAGAATATAATCAGCGGTTTTAGGAGTAATTTTTATGTTATTTTTAAGGAGAATATCTTTAAATCTTTCCCTGGTTTCCTGGTTATATTCTGTTTTTGAGTCTACAAATTCTGCAAGAAGTCTTTTCCTGCCGATTGATCTAAGACCCTCATTATCACTTTCAGGGATATCAAAATATTTTATCTCAAAATCTGGTGCTATCCCTTTCTTATGAATCAGTTCTCCCGATGGGGTGTAGTACTTGGCAATAGTAATTGCCACATTAACATTCTTATCAAGACCGAATGTTTTCTGTACTGATGCTTTACCGAATGTTTTTTCACCTACAAGTTTTGCTCTTTTATTATCACGCAAAGCACCGCTTAGAATCTCTGAAGCTGAAGCACTGCCTCTGTTCACAAGAACAATTGTTTTACCTGAATAGAAAACCGGATCCTTGGATTTAAAAATCGATTCCGCTTCCTTCCCGGATCTTCCTTTTGTTGAAACAATTACGGCATCCTTGTCAAGAAAGTAGTCTGATATTTCAATTGCAGCACTTAACAGGCCTCCGGGATTATAGCGGAGGTCTATTATAAGGTTGTCGATTTTGTTGTCTTTAAAATACTGGAGAGCATGTTTTACATCGGATGCTGTTTCAGCGCCGAAGGTTTTTATTTTAAGGTAACCGTAATTATGTTCTTTTATTACTGAATATTCAACACTGTCAACTTTAATTGGCGCTCTTTCAATAGCATAAGTTATTTCCTCGTCAACATTTTCCCTGCGGATGGAAATATTAACTTTGGTACCGGGGAGACCTTTAATTGTTTTTATTATTTCAGAAAATTCTTTGTCTCTTACAGGTTCATCATTAACCTTTGTAATTATATCTCCTGCCTCAATACCCTCTTTCATTGCAGGTGAGTTTTCTATGGGGGTAACAACAATCAATTCTCCGTCTCGTATTGTAACCTCAACTCCAATGCCTACAAATTTACCTGTTGTCATTTCCTGAAGTTCAGAAGAAGCATCTTCATCAAGGAATCTGGTGTATGGATCATTAAGAGAGCTTAACATCCCTCTGATAGCACCGTAGAAAAGATTTTTATTTTCCGGTTTATCAACGAATTCGGTTGTTACAAGCTGGAATACCTGATGAAAATAGTCCAGGTATTTATGTGCGGGCTCACTAGCTCCTGCAATCATAGAAAAATTAATACCGATGAATAGGCCCATGGAAAAAGCAATAATCAGCAGGTGCGGTTTTCGCTCAGAAATTTTTTTAGACATTTTTTACTCCGGATTATATTGTTTTTTAAAGGAATAATTTCTTGTATTAAATTAGATTCCCTGCAGGCGTAATAAATATTTTAAACCTATATGTGTATATACCTGTTAATATTAGGTAATAAAAGAATAGCCTCTGTTACTGCATGTGTCAATTATTATGCGGAAGTTGAAATTTTTTTTAATATTTACCATTACCGGATATTATTTCAGCAAAGTCTGTAAGTATTCTTGCAGTCATACCCCATATTGTAGTTCCCTGCCAGTCATAATAATATACAGCAACTTCATTCCCTTCATGCTGTATTATATCACACTTGTAGAATTCCTTATTGCGGAATAGTGACAGCGGGACTTCAAGTACTGTATCAATTTCATCTTCACTGAGGTCATATTCTACCGGATAATCTGTAATGCCCGCGTAAACATGTACTTCAAATCCGGCAAGGGAAATGTAGTCGTCAAATTCACCAAGAATTTTTATTTTTTCAGGGGGGACCCCGATTTCTTCATGAGTTTCTCTTAAAGCAGTAAATAGAAGATTTTCATCAGTATCATCCACACCGCCGCCGGGAAAAGAAACCTGTCCTTTGTGGGTGGATACAGATTCAGTTCTCAGGGTGAGTATGACATGTGGAGAATTATTTTTATTTACCAGAAGTATTAAAACAGAGGCTATCCTGTATTCAGGGTAGGAGCAGGATTTTTTTTCTCTTTTTGCGAGATTTTTCATTATTTCATCAGTGAAG
Source organism: uncultured Leptospirales bacterium (assembly GCA_964468455.1). Classification (GTDB taxonomy): domain Bacteria; phylum Spirochaetota; class UBA4802; order UBA4802; family UBA5550; genus JBBAGC01. The sequence continues at coordinate 11,474 of CAYYKZ010000002.1, forward strand.
AGTGTGAAATCTGAATCGCCTTTGAAATTTATATCACTGCATCCTTTGTTGCTGTTCATAATATTTCCTCAATTACTGCAGAAAACTTCTACTTCTGATAATTTATTATATGTTTTATAGTAAAATACAAGATTATATATTCCCTTTATTAGCGGCAGGGATAATAGGGTATTATTAATCAGGATAAAGTCCGTAAATTATTATTTTTTGATAATTTTTATATATAAGCTGATAATTATTAACAGCATAAAGATTTATTGTACCTGTCAAGAAGTATTAAAATCTTTTTTAAAGCTATATTATAAGATTTAAACAGGCAGAGTACCAGCCATTCCTGCATCTAATGATGCAGGGGGCAGTTTTATAATCATGTCGGGTTAAAAAAATTTTAATTCCGCATAATTCTTGACTAAATGAGTATATAGTTGTATTTAATCTGTAAAAAGAAATTCAGGGGAGTGTATATGAAAAAGTTTTATTCTAATATTTTAATTTTAATTGCTGCGGCTGCACTTATTTCGGCTGTTACAGGATGCGGCAAAAAAGCTACTTCAGAAGAAGTAAAAATAGGGATTTCAAAAATAGTTTCACATCCGGCTCTCGATGCTGTAGAACAGGGTATACAGGATGAGTTAAAAGAGCTTGGTTTTGACAAAATAACCTATGATCTGCAGAATGCAAATGGGGAGCTTTCAACAGCAGCTTCTATTGCACAGAAGTTTAAAGCTGATAAAGTCAATATAGCTGTAGGTATAGCTACTCCTACTTCTCAGGCACTGGTGAATGCAATGGATGAGATAACTGTAATTTATTCAGCTGTTACTGATCCTGTTGATGCAGGCCTTGTAACTTCCTTTGCCAGGGGAGAAAAAAATGTTACAGGCGTATCTGATATGACTCCTGTAAAGGATCAGATTACTTTTCTGATGAAGCTGAAAAAAATAAAAAGACTTGGCCATATTTATGCGAGTCATGAAGCCAACGCTGTTACACTTGCCAAGATGGCAAAGTCCGCATGTCAGGAGCTTGGTATAGAATTTATAGAAACAACAGTGAGTAATTCATCTGAGGTAAAACAGGCTGCACAGTCCATAGCAGGAAGAATTGATGCTTTTTACCTTAGTACTGACAATACTGTTATATCAGCTTTAAGCGCTGTTGCTGATGTGGCAAAGGCAAATAATATTCCCATTATGTCTGCAGATCCAAGTTCAGCTGAAAAATTTGGAGTGCTTGCTGCATGGGGTTTTGATTATTACAAGATGGGAAGGGCTACAGGAAGACTTATTTCAAGAATTCTGAATGGAGAAAAACCTGAGTCTATAGGAACTGTTTTTATGACAGATCCTTCAGATGTTGACCTGCTCATTAATCTGGATGTTGCTAAAAATCTGGGAATTACATTTCCTGATAGTATAGTAAAACAGGCAAGCCGAGTTGTGAAGGATGGAGAATTAGTAAAGAAGTAAGAAACAGATCAGGCAGGTACCGGTGTAATGCCATTTTATTAATGGATCCTCATGCCCCTGGCGGAATGTCAGGGGCAGATGTGGTGCTGCTGACTCCTGTAGCCGGTATTATTTTTAAAATGGCATTCCGGATGATTATATGGATATAGAAAGATGCTACACCATCCTCCAGGTTGAAAAAAGTTCAACCAGTGAGGAAATAACCCGCTCTTTCAGGGCTATGGCTTTAAAATACCACCCTGATAAAAATCCTCATCGCAGAGAATGGGCTAATGAGCAGATGACAACTCTGAACATGGCCTATTCTACACTTATGAGTTTCAGATTCAGGCAGGAGAATGGAGAATCCGGATCAGAAAAGCCGGCCTCGCCCCGTGCAGGAAAGCCTTCTGCAAGAGAAGCGCAGGACAGGCCTGAGCAGGAGAAAAGATTCAGAGATGAACTTCATGGGCTTAGAGATGATGCGAGAAGGGATTATCTTATAAACGGATTTGTCCGCTCAAGGGAATCGGCCAAAGATTCTATATACCGCTATTTTCAGTACAACCTCTATAATTTTCATAGAAGAGAAGAGAATAAAAATATAAAAATTTACAATGATATGGTGCTCCATTTAAGAAGAACCTATCACAGTATAAAAAAACTCAGCTCCATGACTGATGATCCTGAACTTATTGAGCATTTTGATGTATTCAGCAGAATGATCTTTAATTTTTACCGGGCTTCTGAATGCCTTAACCTTATTGATTCATACAGAGACAGCTATGAAGTGGATTCCTACAGGATTTATAAGCAGGGGGATGAGTCTCTTCATCTATCACATAAAGAAATATTTTTTGACAGGCATAATAGGGGATATTTTATTAGAGAAAGAACTGTCCCCCCCCTTCTTGAGGCAGAGGGGCTTTTTAAAAGGAATCTAAAATTATACTCAGAATCATCCTGGGCCGTTGAAACCGGAATTAAACTTGAATATGTTTTATCACTTAAAGCCTATATAACACTTTTTTTTACAGAGGAGTAATTTTTTCGGGACAATCTGACATGGAGATTGTGATCTTTAATATCCGGGGGAATATAATGTTTAAAACCGGTGAAGAAGTAAGAGCAGCATGCAGAAAGGGGGAGTGGAGAGAACAGACTTCAGGGCTTGCTCCCGGATTTGTTCAGGCAAACCTTGCCATTGTTCCTTATGACTGGGCCTGGGATTTTATGCTTTTTGCCCAGCGGAATCCAAAACCGTGTCCACTGATTGAAACAGGTGAGCCCGGCTCTCCTTATACAAAATTTACCGCACTTAACGCTGATATCCGAAGCGATCTTCCTGCATACAGAATATATGAACATGGTATCCTTACAAATGAGGTTAGCGATATTCGTAATTTGTGGCGCGATGATTTTGTTTTTTTTCTCATAGGGTGCAGTTTCAGTTTTGAAGAGGCTCTTATATTATCTGATATTGAGGTAAGGCACATTAAGGAAGGGAAAAATGTTCCCATGTATAAAACTTCAATATTATGTAATGATTCCGGGAGGTTTATTTCCACACCTATGGTTGTGAGCATGCGCCCCTTTACTCCTGAAGATGCGGTAAAAGCCATAGCTATTACCAGGGAATATCCGGGTGTACATGGCGCTCCTCTTCATATCGGCAGTCCTGAACAGATTGGAATAAAGGACTTAAGTAAACCTGACTGGGGTGATCCTGTAACTATAAAGGATGGGGAAATCCCTCTATTCTGGGCCTGTGGAGTTACTCCGCAAATGGCGGCAATGACAGCAAAAATACCTCTCATGATTACTCATTCCCCGGGGCATATGTTTGTCGGTGACAGGAAAAATAATGAATACAGAATATAGCAGAACTTCACTTGAAGTGACTGCAGGAGCCCTTGAAGCAGTCATTCAGCAGGACCCCGGGAAAAGGGGCCTTGAAAAATGGGCTGTAGCCGGGGCACTTTTACCTGCTGCAGAGTCTTTGATTAATGGAAAAAATATTATTATTGCCACAGGTTTTTACACCGCATCTGCAGGAGTAATTGAAACTGACGGGCCTCCGGGAGCCGCGGTTCTTGCCTATGCTCTTGAAAAAAAAGGACAGAGTGTTGTAATTATATCTGATGATCATGCTGAAAAAATTATTAAATCAGCTCTTGAAAGCATTAATTTAAACTCTCCTGTAAAAGCATTCTCATGCGGGGAATTCCCTGATCCTGAAAAGATTCTGTTGAATGAAACAACTCATTTTATTGCACTTGAAAGACCTGGAAGATCATCTGACGGGAAATATTATAATTTCCGGGGAACGGATATTTCCTCATATGTTGCTCCCTTTGATGAAGCCTATGTGGAAGCGCAGCAGAAGGGGATTGTCACAATAGGTATTGGTGATGGCGGAAATGAACTGGGCATGGGAAATGTGAGCCTTCTGGTGGATGAACATATTGCTCCGGGCAGGGCTTTCAGCTGTTCTGTTAAAAGCGATATTTGTATATGCGCCGGAGTCAGCAACTGGGCAGGATATGCCCTGGCTGCACTCCTTTCCAGAATTGCAGGGACTAATCTTATGCCTGAGATTCCTCTTTTTGATTCAATGATAAGCGGTATTGTAAAGGCCGGTGCTGTTGATGGAGTTACCGGTTTGCGCGAGGAGACAGTTGACGGTCTTGATATTGCATGGGAAAGAAAAATATATATGGAAATGTTCAGGACAGCATCTGACATGAACTATATTCCCGGAGCAGTAAAATGAAAAGATATTCTGCAGGGGATACATGTGTAATTTTTGAATTAGGTGAGATAATTGATCCTCTCATCAATGATCAGGTTTTATATCTTTATGGAAATTTTAAAAATAATGATTCATCACTTCCGGGTGTAACAGATATTGTTCCTTCATATAAGTCTATCGCATTTCACTTTGATCCCTTTTGTGATAATATAGAAAGCGAAGCTGAGAAGATCGAAGATGAGATAAACCGTCTGCTCCAATTATATGACAGAAATATTGTGAAATCGGCAGTTAATAAAATTACCATTCCTGTTGTTTATGATGGAGAGGACCTTGAACGAATAAGCAGAATCAGAAATATTACTGTTAAAAGAATTATTGAAATTCACTCTTCTGCAGAATACAGGGTTGCCATGATTGGTTTTAAACCCTATTTCCCCTATCTTTTAGGCCTTGATCCTCAGCTTGCTGTTCCCAGGCTTGAGAGTCCCAGAAAGCTTGTCCCTGCAGGATCTGTTGCCATAGGGGGGGAGCAGACCGGGATCTACCCTGAAGATTCTCCAGGCGGATGGAATATTATAGGGAGATGCAGGGTGGAAATTTTAAAGGAGATTAATCCGGGAGATA
>CAYYKZ010000002.1:16400-25769 GCA_964468455.1 uncultured Leptospirales bacterium
ATTCCGGCTCTCCTTGATTCCCTGGAAGAGCAGTATTCCCTGCTCAGAGCCGGGACAGTTAAATTTCATGGGGCTTTATATAATGATTCAGTGACTGATGCTGCGCTGGCATCTGCCCTGAGCCTGTGGCTGAAGAAAATGGATGTTGCTGAAATTATTGCACCTGCTGATTCGGAAATAGCCTCCCTTTGCGCGAATAAAGGTATAGATGTAATTGAAGAGGCCTTTGCTGAAAGAAGATATAATTATAATAGTGAAACAGGGCGCCTGACACTTGTAAGCAGAAAGGAGAGCTATGCCTCTATTGAGAGTCTGGATGAGGCCCTTGCGCATAGCAGAAATATAATAGAAAGGGGTATTGTTGCCGCATGTGCTGATGGTATGGGTATGGGAAAAATTATTGAAGTACCTGTAAAGGTGCGGACTTTATGTATCCATTCAGATTCTGAAATCGCAGCAGCACTTGCAAAGGGGCTGCGGAAAATTATTGAGCCTGGAGAGGCGGAGTGAGGGAATTTGAATTTCTCAAAAAGGGGATAGTCTTTATTAGGGAAGCCCCTGTTTTTGGAATGCAGCACAGGGGTATTACCCCTGGAGGCCCCATGGACCGGTTTTCCTCCATGGAGGGAAATATACTGGTGGGGAATAATTTTTATTCTCCATGCCTTGAAATAATTACGGCACCTGTAATAAAATTTAATGTGAGCGGTATTTTTGTGCTTACAGGTGCGCATCTTCAGGGCTCTTTACTGGAAAGAGGCGGGAAGTCACTGGAGGTGAAGCATGGGACTGTTTATAAAGCTGCGGCAGGTGATATTTTAACTGCCGGGGTTAAAACTAAAGGCTTCCGGACATATTTATGTTTCAGGTGTAGTGAAGATATTTCCCATGAACAGGTTGAGTCTGTTAACTCATTGAATTTAAAACCCGATTTTTCATGGTACAACAGGGATGGTTTTATAAGGGTAATGGAGGGGCCTGAGTTCAGGTTTCTGAAAAATGAGGATGATTTTTTCCAGGCTCTATGGAAAATTTCCCCTGATTCAAATGATATGGGCATGAGACTTACTTCAAATTATGCACATCCTGAAGCTGATGTGAGTAATCTGATTTCAGACGCTGTTGCAGACGGCACTATACAGCTTACACCTGCAGGGCCTATTATTCTCATGAGGCACAGACAGACCCTTGGAGGGTACCCGCGCATATTTAACTGCATAAGCGCGGATATTGATCTTCTGGCCCAGTATATGCCGGGGCAGGTGCTGAAGTTCATGAAAACCGATTTTACGCAGGCAAGGTCTGCTGCAGCAAATGAAAAAAAATTTATTAAACGACTGGCTCATGAAACAGAAATGATTTACTTGAATAAAACAGGGTTTATGCCTGATTAATATAAGGGGTGGTGCTATGGATATTTATTATAACAATGGCGAGTTTGTTGATTCTGAAAAAACTGTAATTTCAGTGAATGATCTTATTGTGCTGAGGGGGTACGGGGTTTTTGATTTTATGAGAACCTATAACAGACGCCCCTTTTACCTTGAGGAGCATATAGGGAGGCTGGAAAATTCAGCCAGGCTTATTAACCTTGAGCTCTCATGGAGCAGTAAGGAGATATATAATGCGGTTATGCAAACGATGGATAAAAATCCCCACCACAAGGAGTGCAATATAAGGATTGTATGTACAGGAGGAATAAGCCCTGACGGAGTTATTCCTCAGGGTAACGGGAAGCTTATAATAATGGTTACAGCAAAGCATGAGCTCCCTGCCTGGTGGTACAGTGACGGCGCTTCAATTATTACTGTTAATACAGAAAGATTTCTTCCAGGCGCAAAAAGCACAAATTATCTGGGAGCTGTTATGGCTCAACAGGAAGCGAAAAGGCGGAATGCCATTGAAGCCATATATATAGACAGAAACAACAATATTAAAGAAGGTACCACAACGAATATTTTTTTCTTTAAAGGCGATAGAATGATTACAGGGAAAAGGGATATACTTTCCGGTGTAACAAGGGGTGTGGTTTTGAAGCTTACTGAAAAGGAGTTTGAAACAGAGCTGAGGGATGTCCCCTTTGACGAGGTGGAGGATTTTGATGAGGCATTTATTACCGCTTCAAATAAGGAGATTGTTCCTGTTGTGAAAATTAATGATATGACTATCGGCAGCGGCAGGCCGGGTAAAAATACAAAAAAGATTATGGATATGTTCAGAAAATATACCGACGATTACGGCAGAGGCCTTGTTTAATGATTAATGATTTTAGCGGATCACCAATATTTGCGGAAGTGGATCTTGCAGCTTTCAGGCATAACATGGATGCTGTTAAAAAACTGGTTAAGGGGAAGAGCCGTATAATTGCTGTTGTAAAGGGTGATGCCTATGGCCATGGCGCTGAAGTTATTGCACCGGAAGCATTAAAATGCGGTGCTGAATATCTGGCTGTTGCCAGGCTTAATGAAGCTGTAAGCTTAAGAAAAAGCGGAATTAATGCGCCCCTTCTTCTTTTCGGGCAGAGCCTCCCTGTTTATGCAGATGAATATATTAAGTATAATTTAACTGTCTCTGTTCATTCCTTTAAGGCTGCAGAGGCACTATCCGATGAGGCTGCAAAGAGCGGTTCGGTTATCCCGGTTCATGTAAAGGCTGATACAGGAATGGGAAGGCTGGGGATGACTGAAGAAGCGGCTGATGCTGCAGATCTTATTAAGAGAATCGGGGATCTTCCGGGTGTCAATGTATCGGGTGTCTACTCTCATTTTGCAAATGCTGACTGCGCTGATAAATCTCATGCAGAACTGCAGCTTCACAGGTTTCTTGAAATAAAAGAAAAAGTGCTGCCCTGCTTTAGTGAGTCGCCTCTTTTCCATATTGCCAACAGCGCTGCAGTTATGGAGTTTCCTGAATCCCATCTGGACATGGTTAGGCCCGGAATTATGCTCTACGGGTTGTATCCCTCATCTGAAATGGACATGGAAAGAACAGTTCTTAAGCCTGTAATGTCATTAAAATCGCAGATCAATCAGATAAAGCATGTGGGGCCCGGTTTTGCTGTCAGTTACGGAAGTACCCACGTTACTGAAAAGGATAGTGTAATTGCCACAGTTCCAGCAGGGTATGCTGACGGATACAGCAGGCTTTTATCATCCAGGGGTGAAATGCTTGTAAAGGGTAAGCGGGCGCCCATTGTTGGGAGAGTGTGTATGGATCTTACCATGCTTGATGTTTCCCATATTCCTGATGTCCGCGAAGGGGATGAGGTTGTTCTCTTCGGAGCGCAGGGAGATGAATTTTTAGGTGCTGATGAAATTGCGGATATTACAGGAACCATCAGTTATGAGGTTGTTTCAGCCATAACATCCAGGGTTCCCAGAGTTTATGTTAACAGATGAACCGGGCAGATTATGAATCCTGAACCAGCAGTTCCCTGATGTGACTTTTTTCAGGATTCCCATCCATTATAAGGATTGTGACCCTGTCCCCCTCTTTCATTAGCAAAGCTCTTTTGTTTCTGAAAACTGAATTGTAGTACCTTGTTTCTTTCCCCCTATGATTAAAGGAAAATTCTATAAACCCGTTTCTTCCCCTGAAATAGGCTGATGTAATTATACCTTCTACGGCCTCTCCTCTTTCAAAAAGCCTTGTGAAATATTTATATCTCCAGAACAGAACAGGAGCACCGAAAATAACTGAAGCTGCTGTAAAGTATACTAGTGAGGGCACTGACCCCGGCTCAGTGGAAAAGTAACTATATGCATTTCCGGAAAGAGATTCCATAAAAGCCATTATAAAAAGTACCACAATAAAAATAAGGGGTATTCGCATTGCCAGATTTGCCCATCTGTCAGATTTTATTATGCTCATTAGTGCTGGTTTATTTTCGGACATAGATCATTTACCTTTCCTGAAAGTCTGATGCAATAATTCCTTAAGATATATTTTAGCGCAAAGATAATTTTTAAAAAAAGTCCATGAAGAAAGGGGGGATAAAGGAACATTGTTACAAAATTGTAAAATATAGTCAGTTTTTATGTATTGATATACGGTTTTTTATAAAAATAGTTTGACTATTATCTTTTTTTATTACTAAAGTAGACAGCCTTTCACTGGCCCGGTTATTCATAAATAAAGTAATCTTATGACTTGGAGGTTTTTCTTGCACGGGAAATACCTCTGTCTTTGTGCATATTCTTTAATTGATGGTCTGTTTTCATTTTTATGTAAATTAAAGATGAGCGGAAGATTCTTTTATTTGATATTTATTTTATGCTGTTTTAAGAGAAAAAAGAGCATTAAGATTTTAATAGAAAATCCGGAATTATTATTTTAATATATTAAAACAAGGAGGAATTTAGTGGAAGCTATTGAAAGTTTTGTGGGCACAGTTAACTCCATTGTATGGGGTCCTTACATGCTGGTGCTTCTTGTAGGTACAGGTCTTTTTCTTACAGTAAGGCTTGGTTTTATGACATTCAGATATCTGCCCTATGCATTAAAACTTGTTTTTACAAGACATCAGGACAAGGATGCAGAGGGTGATATCAGTCATTTCCAGTCTCTTATGACCGCGCTTGCGGCAACCATCGGTACTGGTAATATTGCCGGTGTTGCTACAGCTGTTACTCTTGGCGGTCCTGGCGCTGTTTTCTGGATGTGGGTAACAGCACTTGTTGGTATGGCAACAAAGTATGCGGAAGCTATTCTTGCTGTTAAATACAGGATAGTTGATGACAGAGGCGAGATGGCTGGCGGCCCCATGTATTTCCTTGAAAGAGGTCTTAACATGAAGTGGCTGGGAATTCTCTTTGCTTTTTTCGGAGCTTTTGCAGCTTTCGGGATTGGTAATATGGTTCAGTCAAATTCAGTGGCTGATGCTATTCAGTCCACATTTAATATTACTCCTATCATAAGCGGAATTGTTCTGGCAGTTCTTACAGCACTTGTTGTTATTGGCGGTATCAAGTCTATAGGAAGGGTTACATCAATTCTTGTTCCTTTTATGGCAGTCCTTTACATAATAGGCGGGCTGGTAATTATATTTCTTAATATTGGCCAGCTCCCTTCAGCTTTTGCCTATATTATTGAGGCAGCTTTTGCCGGACACGAACCTGTTGCTGGAGGTTTTCTTGGTGCAACAGTAGCCCAGGCTATACGTTTTGGTGTAGCAAGAGGTGTTTTTTCAAATGAAGCAGGTCTTGGTAGCGCTCCAATAGCTGCGGCTGCTGCAAAAACCGACCACCCTGCAAGGCAGGCACTTGTTTCTATGACAGGTACATTCCTTGATACAATCATAGTTTGTTCAATAACAGGCCTTGTTCTTGCTATTACAGGTATGTGGCAGGAAGCGGTTCCAGGTTCATTAACAGGCGCTGCCCTTACATCTGCTGCCTTTGGGAAAGGACTGGGTACTGCCGGTGAATGGGTTGTTGCTCTGGGTATTATGCTTTTCGCATATTCAACAATTTTAGGCTGGGCCTATTACGGTGAAAAGTGTGCTGAGTATCTTTTTGGAACTAAAATTATTATGCCCTACAGGTTTGCATGGGTAATTGTTGTAGCAGTAGGTGCTGTTATGAAACTTTCATTTGTATGGGACCTTGCAGATACAATGAATGGTCTGATGGCTATTCCTAACCTTATAGGACTTCTTCTTTTAAGCGGTGTTGTTGTTAAAGAGACAAAGGATTTCTTCGAAGGTACTTACGCGAAGGAAAAGGCTGCTAAAAAGGCCGCAAAGTAGACAATAGTTAAAAAATCCGGATTATCAGGATTGAAGCTTATATAATAAAGCCCCCGAAAGGGGGCTTTATTTTTGAATAATTCTATTGAAGGTTTTTGAAGATAAAATAATATTGACTCCTCATTCGCTTTTTTTAATTCTGCTTTAAGAGGTATGAGTATGATTGAAAATATGGAAAATAAAAAAATAATAGATTACCCTGCGGAAATAATTTTTAAAGCTGTTTTCAGAAATAAGCCTTATACTATGGAAAGCATAAAAACAATACTCCATGAGAATGAACGCAGCGCCACTGTTACAAGTAAAGAGAGTTCCGGAGGGAAGTTTATTTCTTATACTATAACAGCTGTTATGGATTCAGAGGATCAGCTCAATAAAATATGCACTGAAGTAACCATGCTTGAAGGTTTTATGTCGATGTTCTGATTACTGGCTCATGCCGGCTATGGCTCCTGTACTCCAGGCAAACTGAAGGTTAAACCCTCCGCTGTCGCCGTCTATATCAAGAAGTTCTCCTGTAATATAAAGGCCTGCAACTATTTTTGATTCCATAGTAAGGGGGTTAATTTCATCAGTTGATACACCTCCTGCTGCTGCCACAGCCTCCTCAAATCCTCTCGGGCTGCCTGGTGTAAGACGTAAATCCATCAGGGTATCTGCAATGATAAGTTTTTCCTTTTCTGTAAGTGTTCCTGCTCTCCTTTCACTGTTTATTCCTGCTGTTTCCAGAATAACTTCAGGGAGGCGTTCTTTTAATATTCCAAGTAGACTGAAAGAGATTTTTTTACCGCTGTCTGTCCAGAGTGTGTTAAGAAGCTGAAGCAGGTTCTCTTTGTCCATGCCCGGGAAAAGGTTTATTGAAATTTCAGGTGATTTGTTTCCCAGTACAAGTTCATTTATCTTTCTTGAAATCTTCAGGGATGCCGGACCTGAAATGCCGTAGCCTGTAAAAAGGATCTCATCCTCCGCCTCTGCAACAGTTTCCCCGTCGAGTAAGGCGCTTATTCTGCAATTATGCTTTATTCCCTGGAGCCTGTGCAGCGGTTTGTATGGAATATTTATTGGAAGTATTGCAGGGAATGGTTCGTATATTTTATGCCCCAGTGATTCAGCCAGATGATAACCTGATCTTGACGCCCCGCTTGCAGGGTGGGCGCAGCTGCCGCAGGCCAGAATTACAGAATCGAATTCATGCCTTTCGTCACCGGCTGTTACGAGCTTAAATCCTGTTTTGCCTGTAATAATTTTATCTATTCTTCTATGAAGGTTAACAGTGACATTCCGCTTTCCAAGTTCGTAGGAGAAAACTTTAGGGACAATTGATGATTGAAGTGAGGCAGGGAAAAGTTTGCCCTCATTTTCTTCGATAAATGGGATGCCTATTGATTTGAAAAAATTTTCTGTTTCTCCGGCTCCGAACCGGGAAAAGACATGGCCTGCGAAATCTCTGTCACGTCCGTGGTATCTTTTTATTTCGATTATTCTGTTAGAAATATTGCATCTGCCATTGCCTGTAACAAGTATTTTTCGCCCTGATTTTTTCTGCTTTTCGAAAAGTGTTACATCACATTTATCTGAAGCAAAAAGGGCCGCAGTAAGGCCTGAGGCTCCGCCCCCTATAACTGCTACTTTTTTTTTACTCAAAAAAGACCTCTTTAATTATTATTTTCTGCGGGCTTCCCAGTTGTCCTGTGCACCAAGATATCTGTAATATCCCCGGATAAATGAACCATCAGATGAAAAAATGCCGTAGAATTCCTGTTTAAAAAAAGCTGTTCCTCCATAAAGTATCAGTTCTTCGTTAGTAGTAATAGAGCGGACAAAGTATATACGTTCATTATTGAGACGCTTATTTTTTAAAGGCTGGGGTGTGCCGTTACCCCAGTTTTAAAATTTAAGAGGTCCATAAAACCTTCCATCTATTACGTCAATAGCAAGTTCCCCTTTGTATGTGCCCATGGTAACACTAAAGGTTCCGGTTTTTTTATTAATATCCACAACGCCGCTTTCTTTGACTGTATTACCTGCTATGCCTCTGCTTTCTCCCGTGTTATCCCTCTGGGAGATATTATCAGGGGTCTGTATCTGTTTTTTTGAGCATGAAATAAAAGAGAAAATAAACGCAGCCAGCAAAACTATTATAATATGTTTTTTATTCATGGGTCCTCCAGGGAGGTTGTATTTTATATTACAATTATCGTCATATTAAAGCTTTTTATTGATAAGCCTATCTGATAAAAAGAGAAGTCTCTTTATAAATATAATAGGGGATTGTTCCCGGAAGTAAATCAGGTAAACGAGTTGGTAAGGGCCTCTCTTTTTTTAATAGAGAGGCTTGAAGTCAAACTTATGTATGGCATTAATAAATCTGACAGTGTGGGTTTTCTGTCTTATTACAATAGAACTTGTTTTTGCGCCTCCGGAGAAAAAACTAACCCCGGGCAGTAAAACCCCGTCAGTTACACCAGTGATTGAAACAAGAACATCGTCCGATTTAACAAGGTCTCTGGTTCTGTATACCTTATCAGGGTCTCCTCTTCCAAGTTTTTCAGCGATATTCTTCTCAAAATAGTCATTATAATAAACCTTTGTCTGCATGTCACCGCCCAGACATTTAATAGCAGCAGCAGCAATAACGCCCTCTTTTGCACCGCCCACTCCTAGAAGAAGGTCAATTGATGCTTCGTCAACAGCGGTTGCAATGGCGCCTGAAACATCACCATCAGTTATGTATTTAATCCTTGCCCCTGTTTTCCGTACAGCCTCAATTACCTCCTGGTTCATCTCCCTGTCAAGAACGCAGACAGTTATATCTTCAATATATTTCCCCTTTGCCCTGGCTACCCGTTTAATATTTATATCTGGAGATTCGTTTATGTCAACAACCCCTTTAGCATCCGGTCCAACAGCAATTTTATGCATAAGGCATGGCGGAACCTTTAAAAATGAGTCTTTTCCGCCAATTGCGACAACAGAGATTGAGTTGTGCCCACCCATGGCGCATGTTCTTTTTCCTTCAAGCGGTTTTGAAGCAATATCAATCGGGGTTCCGCTGCCGGATCCTGCTTTTCTTCCGTCATATATATTCAGATTTTTGTTGGCAGCACCGATAACAATGGTTCCGTCTATATCCAGGGTGTCTATTATTTTCCACATGGCTTCATCAGCAGATCTGTAGCAGAGATCATCATCCCCTTTACCCATAAATCTGCCTGCGCTTAAAGCCGCATATTCTGTAAGCCTCACAGCTTCAAGAGTAAGATTTCTACTCATAACCACCCCGGTATAATTAGCTTGAATAATGACAATTTATCTTCAGGAGAGCAAATTTTCAAGACATTTTCATGATGATTTTTATATCTCCCGTCTGTTTAGAATCCGGCCTTAAGGAGTTATAAATGTTAAGATTTTAATTGACTCTTAAACTGTATTATTATAATATTATGCGACATAATCGGAGAAATGAATTTTATGTTTTAAATTCAGGTCCCGGCAAAAAAACAGGAGAATCCTGGTGAAAAAAACAATCATGATAATCGGCGGAGGGCTTTTACAGGCTCCATTAATATCCACTGCAAAGAAGATGGGATGTCAGGTTATAGTGACAGATTACAACCCGGAAG
>CAYYKZ010000003.1:0-21687 GCA_964468455.1 uncultured Leptospirales bacterium
GTTTTGATATTGGTTATCGTATTTAGCCGTAAGTTCTTTAATTTTATTAATTCTATTCTTTTCAAGTCTTTGAACTCGTAAGGATGTTAGTGCTTTTTCCTTTTCAGTAACATCTGTCGCAATGCCGCATAGAGTAAAAGGATTGCCCCGGGAATCGTAAATTACCTGAGTACGGCAGTCCATGATAATCTCTTCCCCTGCTGCTGAATAATTAATTACCTCACCCCGCCAGTGACCTTTCTCAAGAGTCTCCTCAAGTATTTCATGCTGAGTAGCCCCTGCTGCTGAGTTTTCACCATATTTGTCAGTAGTGGAGCCAAGAAGCTCTTCTCTTTCATATCCCAGAGAAATTACTTCAGCATTATTGACATACGTAATGTTCCCCGATAAATCTGTAACTGTTACCCTGTCATCAATCTGATCAAGCACCATACCCTGAAGCCTCAGCCTTTCATTAGCCTCAAAAAGCCGGAAAGCCATACGTATTGAGGCAATAAGAACTGTTTCCCCTGAATTTTTGACTATATATCCGTAGGATGTTATTCCTTCAGTCTTCTCTACAACTTCAGGTTCAGTGTGTGAGGATAAAAATATAATTGGAATCTCTTTATTTGCAAGTATTCTCTCTGCTGCTTCTGTTCCATCAAGACCATCACCTAAATCTATATCCATAAGAATCAGGTCAATACCTGGAATAGATTCTACAATTTCGACAGCTTTTTCCCCTGTATCTGCGTAAATTACATCATAACCATACTTTTCAAGGGATTTGATACCTAATTTTGCAGTAATTTCTTCATCCTCTACAAGGAGGATAGTTTTGTTTATATTATTCATATAATTACCTTATTAAAAATTACTACTTTATAACATTTTTTTAATTATGTCAATAACACAAAAATGTTACTTTTATATCAGATGATCGTGATCACAACAACTGTCTTTACTTACTAAAAATTCCAATGTTCCACCAAAAAGTCCGGGCTTGAAAACCAGACCTGATCGGGAAAGGGCTTCATTCGAGCCCCCGGGGATCTATTGAAGCTTTTATGCAAGATAAAAGGAAGAAAGCAAAATGAAAGATATTAAATCATAAGGAAAGCAACAGTAATAAATTTAAAGGAATAGAAATCTTATCGGTATAACTAAATTTCTAAAGCTACACCCTGTAATTCCTGTAAAGATTTTTGTATGAAATAGCCTCCAGTATATGTTTCTTTTCAATATTTTCAGAACTGTCCAGATCTGCAATTGTCCTTGCCACCTTTAAAATTTTAAAGAATGACCTTGCAGTAAGATTGAGTCTTTTTATAGCATTTTCAAAAAATATTTCATCCCTGCTGCTCAGTGAACAATAATCCTGCACCTCCTTTTGCCCCATATTTGAATTAAACACCAGTCCTGAACCGAATCTTTTCCTCTGAATTTCTCTTGCCCCTTCAACCCTTTCCTTTATCCTTCCAGATGACTCATACTTACCCTTATCCATCAAATCCCTGTACGGAACCCTGTTAACCAGAACCTCAATATCAATCCTGTCAATTACAGGCCCTGCAATCTTCTGGAAATACATACTCACCCTTGATGGAGAACATGAGCATTCTATGTCATCATCAAAAAGATGCCCGCACTGACATGGATTACTGGCAGCAACAAGCATAAAATCTGCAGGAAAGGTAACAGTTCCTGAAGCCCTTGATACTGTAATGCATCTGTCCTCAAGAGGCTGCCTTAATGACTGGATTACATTATTTTTAAATTCAACAAATTCATCAAGGAAAAGTACCCCATTATGAGCAAGAGAAACTTCACCTGCTGTAATAGTTGAACCTCCACCCACAAGAGCAACCTCAGAAGCTGTATGATGAGGTGACCGGAAAGGGGGAGCTTCAACAAGACCGCTGCTGCTTCCCAGTTCACCTGAAGCGGAGTGTATCATTGTTGTTTCAATTGCCCGGTCTCTGGAAAGACCGAGTAGTATTGAAGGGATTCTCCTGGCAAGCATGGTTTTCCCCGACCCAGGTGACCCGTAAAGAAGAATATTATGATGTCCTGCAGCTGCAATCTCGAGAGCCCTCTTTGCACTCTCCTGCCCTTTCACATCAGAGAAATCATAAAGGGCTTTCTCTGCTTTACTTTCACATACTTCACCAGTAAAAGGTTCAGCTTTACCCTCAAAAACCCTGCAGGCTCCCTTAATATCCTCAACAGGATAAACCTCTACCCCTCCAACAGCAGCAGCCTCAAACCTGTTCATGTAGGGGACAATAATTTTTTTATGGCCAAGCCTGTAAAGGGCTATAACCATAGAGATACCTCCTCTTCCAGGCTTAACCCTGCCGTCCAGGGAAAGCTCACCCACCATGGGAATTTCACTGATGTCAAATTTCACCTGACCTGTGGACTTTAAAATTGACATTGCAACAGGTAAATCAAAATTGGCTCCCTGCTTTTTAAATCCTGCTGGCGCAAGGTTAACTATGTAGTTTTTAGGAGGGAAATCGTATCCTGAATTTTCTATTGCAGCCCTTATCCGCTCCCTTGATTCCCGGATTGTTGAATCAGGAAGACCCACAATAGTAAAATTAGGGAGGCCCCTCATTATATCTACCTCCACATCCACCCTTACAGCACTAATCCCGTGCAGTGCCAGTGAAAATGACTTTGAAAGCATAAAAAGACCTTCCTTTTTCTATTATCATTCAGTAATAATCCTGAACTTTTTATAATAGAGTATTATCATTAACTAATCTCACATTTATTATTACGAAAAAGAGTGATTTTTTTTTGAAAAAAAATTATTTTTTTTATTTTCTCTTGACAAAAAACCTTCATGTTTCTATATATAGAAACATGAAGAAAAGAGAGATCAAAATAATAAACAAACCATATCTCTGGTGGTGGCGCCAGATACATATTTAGCAGGCCGCCATATTATTATGTAAAAATATCCGCAGGCGGTACTGCCCTGCGGTTTTATATCCTGTACAAAACCGCTTATTACAATAAGGCGGTTTTTTTCATTTAAGGAGGACAACTATGACAGCAGCAGAAGTTACAACCGGAACAGTAATAGACCCGACAACAGTGAATGCAACTCTCATGTCGGTTTTTAATGGAAGAAGCATTGATTCCATAATGAGTGAGCAGATATTTGAGCATCTCTTTTCAGGAAACCTTTCCGAAATTGAGCTTGCAGGGATGCTCATGGCAATGAAATTCAGAGGGGAAACACCGGATGAAATATCAGGTGCTGCAAGGTCAATGCGTAAATTCTGTAAAACCCTTGATCTTGGAGCAGATACGGTTTTTGACACATGCGGTACAGGCGGAGATAATTCAGGATCATTTAATATTTCAACCTCATCAGCAATAATCCTTTCAGCAATAGGAGTTCCGGTGGCCAAGCACGGCAACAGGTCTGTGAGCGGTAAAAGCGGCTCAACAGATTTTCTCGAAGCACTGGGAATCCCGGTTAATCTCAAGGATAATGATGCTCTATCCTATTACAGGAACCACAATTTTATTTATATGGCTGCACCGGATTATCACCCTGCAATGAAATTTGCTGTACCTGTAAGAAAACAGCTGGGAGTAAGAACCATTTTCAATTACCTCGGCCCACTTACAAATCCTGCAGGAGCCAAAAGGCAGGCAATTGGATTTTTCAGTCATGAACTCCTTGAAAAATATGCTCAAACAGCACTTCAGCTTAATTACGAAAGAGTAATTCTCTATTCATCATACGACGGGATGGACGAGGTCTCACCCTATGACAAAACACTTGTTTATGAAATACAGAATGATGTTCTTTCAACTTTCACCATTGATCCGGCTGAGTACATTTCACATGAGGAAGCTGCCTCTATCCCTGTAGACCTTGACCCCCAGGAGAACGCGGCCCTTTTTATTGACACAGTCTCATCAGGGAAGGAAACACCTCTGGCAAAACTTCTTGCCCTTAACAGCGCCCTTGCCCTTTTCGCCTATGATGAAAAAACCGGGATAAATGAGAATTATCACTTAATCATAAAAAAAATAACCTCCGGTGAAGTATATAGAAAACTCCGGGCTCTTGTTAAAGGATAGCAGCTATTATGAAAAAATTTGTTTTATCTGAAATGAAAAGCATCAAAGAGAGAGAGCTGCCTGAGACAAAAAAAATTATTTCTGAAAAAGGAAGCAGGCTGAAAAAGCATTATCTAATCACAGATACACTTACCTCGCCTGTAAATATTATAGCAGAAATAAAAAAATCTTCTCCATCAGCAGGGGTAATTAATGATGCTGTCTCGCCATCAGCACAGGCCTATCATTACATGAAAGCAGGCGCTGCTGCTGTATCAGTACTTACTGAAAAAAATTATTTTAACGGCTCAATCCTGGATCTCGGGAAGGCAGGTTCAGGAATAAATATACCTGTTCTGTGCAAGGATTTCATTTATTTTGAAGAGCAGATTAAAGCCGCATATCTTTGCGGTGCTGATATGATTCTCCTTATTGCCAGGTCTCTTGAGGTCAATGAACTTAAAGAGCTTTATAAAATCTGCCTTGAAACCGGAATTACACCATTGATTGAGGTACACCACTCATCAGAACTTGACACAGTTCTATCTCTTAGTCCTGAACTGATTCTGGTGAATATGAGAAACCTTGAAACCCTTGCAATAGACTACAACACCGGTATTGAAACCCTGATGAAAATTCCCCCTGAGATTAAAGCCATAAGCGCAAGCGGAATTAATGATGCAGAGGATATTAAAATGATAAAAACTAAAACAGGGACAGATATTTTTTTAATCGGCACATCCCTTATGAAACAGTCAGATCCCGGGCTGTTTATTCAGGAGCTTAAAAATGTTTGTTAAGTTCTGCGGTTTTACCAGGACAGAGGATATTGAAGCAGCAGCTCACTTCCCTCTTTCTGCAATTGGATATATCTTTTACGATAAATCTGAGCGGTATATAAATCCGAAAAAAGCTGCTGAATTTTCAGAGATATTAAAAGGCACAGGAATACTTAAAACAGGAGTTTTTGTAAAAAGCAGCATTGATGAAATAAAAAAAATTTCAGAAAAAGCAAAACTTGATATGTTACAGGTTTATGAAACAGAAACAGCAGCTGCATTAAATGGGTTTCTCCCTGTAATAGAATGTTTCAGAATAAAAGACATGAATGACATACCGGAAAAATGTTCCGGTGACTTTATACTTCTTGATTCATTCAGCGCTATGGAATACGGGGGTACAGGAAAAGTTTTCTCTCATGACCTGCTTAAGGGTTATCCGCTCCTTAACCGGACCATAGCAGCAGGCGGCATAAACAGTAATAATATAAAACAATTAATTAAAGAAATAGCTCCCTTCGGCGTAGACATATCATCCGGTATTGAAATATCCAGGGGAATAAAATCATCAGAAAGAATGAGTGAAATTTTTTCTGCAATAATGGAGGTTCAAAATGAATCACTTGCCTGACAGCAGGGGATATTTCGGAAAATATGGAGGACGATTTGTCCCTGAAACTCTTATAAAAATAATCACCGAACTTGAAGAAGCATATAAAAATTTCTGCAGCAATGACGAGTCAAAGTCTCAGCTGAAAACACTTCTTGAAGACTATGCGGGAAGGCCCACGCCTCTTTACTTTGCACAGAATCTTTCAGATCAAGCAGGCTGCTCCATTTACCTTAAAAGGGAGGATCTTCTTCACACAGGTGCGCACAAAATAAACAATGCCCTGGGGCAGATTCTCCTGGCAAAATATATGGGGAAAAGCCGCATAATAGCGGAAACAGGAGCGGGCCAGCATGGAGTTGCAACAGCAACAGTGTGCGCCCTAATGGGACTGGAATGTGTAATATACATGGGTGAACTTGACGTACGGCGCCAGGCTCCTAATGTAAAAAGGATGGAGCTTCTGGGAGCCAGGGTTGTACCTGTTACCAGCGGATCAAAGACCCTTAAAGATGCTATGAATGAAGCGATAAGAGACTGGGTCGAAAACTGCCAGAATACATACTACCTAATAGGCACTGTAGGAAGTGCTCACCCCTTTCCTATGCTGGTTCGGGATTTCCAGAAGGTAATAGGCGAGGAAGCCCTTGCCCAGTTTAAATCAAAAAAGGATAAACTCCCCGACTACGCTGTAGCCTGCATAGGGGGAGGAAGTAATGCCGCCGGACTCTTCTACCCCATGATAGATAGCGGTATTAAGCTTATAGGAGTTGAAGCAGGAGGGCGTTCAGATGCCGAAGGTGACCACTGCTGTTCCCTTACACGGGGCCGACCGGGAATCCTCCACGGCAATCTCACCTATCTGCTTCAGAATAATGAAGGACAGATAATAGAGGGGCACTCCATATCTGCCGGACTGGACTACCCCGGCGTGGGACCTGAACACAGTTACTGGAAAGATGAACAACTGGTGAGCTATCAATCATGCTCTGACAAGCAGGCCCTTGATGCTCTTAAAACTTTAACCAGACTTGAGGGAATTATTCCCGCTCTTGAGAGCAGCCATGCAATTGGATACGTTCTTTCCAACAGAGAAAAATTTAAAGGGAGTGATGTTATTATTAATCTTTCAGGGAGAGGGGATAAGGACCTGGGCATTATTTTTAATGAGGTGAAGGAATGAAAAAATATAATGGATTCTACTTAATGTGTTCCTACCCGGACAGGGACACCTTTATAAATGCAGCTGTAAAGGGACTGGAACATTTTGATTTCCTTGAAATAGGAGTCCCCTTCAGCGACCCCATAGCAGACGGGCCTGTAATTGCTGAAGCAGCTCACTCTGTACTATCTGCAGGCTTTACCTTTAAACATCTTGCTGAAAGCCTAAAAGAAATAAGAAGGAGAGCCGGGGCAGATAAGGACATATACCTTATGACATATTCCAATATTATTTTTAACCGTAAAGGTGAAGAGCTTAATTCCATGATTAATGAATACGGCATAAAAGGATTTATAATTCCCGACATCCCCTTCTCTGAAAAGGATTTTTTCGCGAAATTAAATCCTCCTGTAAGCGCATCACCGGTAAGTTTCATTACACCTGAAAGCAATTCTGAATCAATCAAATCCATAGCTGCAGAAAAATCTCCATTTATTTACTTTATTTCCAAAAGAGGTATTACAGGAGGCGAATTCAGCATTGATCCGGAAACAAAAGCAAAACTTAATCAGGCCCGTGAACTATCATCCGCCCCTGTTGTACTTGGTTTCGGCATAAAAGACAGCGCCTCAGCTTTAGAAGCATTAAAGCATGCAGACGGTTTTATCATGGGAACAGCACTGGTGAATATACTCAAAACAGGAAGTCTTGATGAATATAATATATTTATTGATAATCTTTTTGAGGGAATAAAGTCAGGTAAGGCATAACAATATTCAGATGCTGCAAATTGTAATTTAGCACATTTTATTATTGCCCCAACAGGGCAATAATAAGTTCCAGACAGCTTAATGATCAGAAATCTCTCCCCTCAGATCTTTTTTAAAATTTTAATACATCATCTTACAGATAAAAAGCTTTAAATAAACATTGACAAATAAATGTTTTTTTACATAAATAACTCTATAATTGAAAGAGACATAATACAGAGGCTCTGCTTAATGAACCATGGATATAAAATATCATCCGGTTTTTATTTCTGCTGCACATGTGACAAAAACTGCACAATTGAGCATATTGACAGGGAATTTTATGACAAATACCCCATTGCTTCTGATGCTGACAAAAGCTCTCTGCTTGACCTTATACACAAAAATGACAGGCCGGGATTTAAAGACCGGATAAATTATGCCCTGCTCATGGAATCACCATTTTCCCTGAGGGCCAGAATCAATTCCCATACAGATGATGAAGTCATAATATCACTGGAAGGGAGAGTTTCAAAAATAAGCAGCGGAACATTGCTCTTTGGAACAATTAAGGATGTTGTTATCTGCAATGAAGAGAAATCACTGAATGTAATTACCGGGAAATGGGAAATCAATATTCCTGACGGCAGAATCTTTCTTGATAAAGACTGGCTTACCCTTTTTGAATTCAGCGGCAACCCCTGTGAAGTTGATTTTAACATGTGGCTTGACAGGCTCCATCCTGAAGACCTTTCCTCTGCTGTAAGCACATATCTTAAATTTCTTAGAGGCGAAACAGAAGAATATCAGGATGAATTCAGGCTTAAAACAGGTAAAGGCGGATGGAAATGGGTTCTGGCAAGGGGGTGGATAACTGAAAAAGATTATAAAGGCCATCCGGCTGCAATTTCCGGAATACATATAGATATTGATTATATAAAAATAAGAGAGGCTAACCTTCTTGAGGTGCAGAAAATTGCCGGCATTGGCACCTGGAGCTATATAATTGACAAGGACATTCTCAAATGTTCCGATGAATGTAAAAAAATCTTTAATGCTGATGACCTTGCGGAAAACTTCAGATATAATGATCTTCTGGCTGTTCTCCATCAGGATTCAATGCCTCTGATCGAGGAGCACTACAGACTGATAAGTAAAAATAAAGATGTATCAGATACTATTGAGATAAAACTTTTTTTCCCGGGCAGCATTATTAAACATGTTTTTGTTTCATATAGAACAGAAAGAGACAGTAATAATAACATTTATATAACAGGACTTGTCCAGGATATAACCACAAAAAAAGAGTATGAGAACATTCTCATTGAAGCCAGAAATAAGGCCCAGGAAAGCGACAGGCTTAAGTCTGCTTTTCTTGCCAATATGTCCCATGAAATCCGAACCCCCCTTAACAGCATAATAGGTTTTGCCCGTATTATTGCGGAAGAAAAATTATCAAGAAAAGAAAAAGATGATTATCACAGGATTATTCAAAGCAACACTGACCAGCTTTTAAGCCTGGTGAATGACATACTCGATTCAGCAAAAATTGAAAATGGAGAATTTGAAATATACAGGGAACTCTTTTCTGTTAATGAACTTATACATGAAACCAATAGTGTTTTTCATAAAAGAATAAAAAGTCTGGGTAAAAATAAAATTAATATCCATTTTGAAATTCCTGAAGATAGTGACAATATATTTCTATTCACCGACAGAAACCGTATTTTGCAGGTATTTAACAATCTCATATCCAATGCTGTAAAGTTTACAGATTCAGGAATAATAAAATTCGGCTACACAAAATTATCCCTCACCAGACTCCTTTTCTTTGTTGAAGACACCGGCCCTGGCATAAATAAAAAAAATCTGGATCTGATTTTTGAAAGATTCCGCCAGGAAGATGAATCAATGTCCCGTAAACATGACGGAGCAGGCCTTGGTTTAAATATAGTCCGGAATATTTTAAAGATTCTGGGCACTGATATTTCAGTGGAATCAGAAAAAGGGAAGGGTTCCAGGTTCTTTTTTGAAATGGATTATAAAACAGTTGAAACATCTGTGTCTAAAAAAAAGACAAAGCGGATTAAAATAGATCCCGCTGTTCGTGAAGATTTAAAAGAAAAGCAGGTATTAATAGTTGATGACCATGAATTATCCTACAGGTTTACCTCTTCTCTTCTTAACAAAGCCGGAATAAATACAATGTATGCCTGTTCCGGAACAGAAGCCCTCCAGATCCTATCTGACAGGGACATGATAGATCTGGTGCTTCTTGATATACAGATGCCGGGAATGGACGGACTCGAGGTTCTATCCAGAATAAAGGAGAAACAATTAAAACTTCCGGTAATAGCCCAGACAGCCCATGCACTTTCAGGTGACAGAGAAAAATATCTTTCCTGCGGTTTCAGCGATTACCTGAGTAAACCTATTGACCGGAACGAACTTATATCAAAAATACTTTCCTTCCTGAGCAAAAAATAAAAGACTTGCCCCTGCCGTAATATTATCATAATTTTGCAGTAAATTTCAACTGACCTGGCGGATGATCAACCGGTTTATCCGCCAAATATTTAATCATTCAATATGAAAAACCGGAGGGGATATGTCCAAAAACATCATGTATTTTCAGAATGCTGAAAACATCATCAAAGCAGGGCATCTTGAACAGAGGATGTTTATAATACTTGAAGGGGAAGTTACAATTACACTGGGAGATGGTGATAACCAGATAGTTGTTGCCAGGCTTTCAAAGGGGGATTTCTTCGGGGAGATATCACTCTTCACAAACACTCCCAGAAGCGCCACAGTACGGGCCATTGGTGATGTGAAACTTGCATATATTGATAATGTAACTCAGCTTAAATCCTTTCTTCTTAAAAATCCTCACTTTGCAGCAAAGATGGTTCACATACTTGCACAAAGGCTGGCAAAGACCGACGAAATACTCATAGGAAAGGTAAGTGAAATAAACAGGCTAAAAGAAACCCAGGTGGTATAGATGAAAAAAAAATTATTTATAATAGACGGCCATGCTCTATGCTACAGGGCCTACTTTGCTTTTATAAAAAACCCCCTTGTTAATTCCAGCGGCCAGAATACTTCTGCAATTTTCGGTTTTTCCAGAATGATGCTGACCCTCATAAGAGATCAGAATCCCGATTACTTTGCTGTGGCCTTTGATCCGCCAGCAAAATCTTTCCGGTTCAGGCTATATGAGGAGTACAAGGCGAACAGGCAGAAAATGCCTGATGATTTAAGATCTCAAATTGATGAAATAAAAAATCTCGTAAAGCAGATAGGAATCCCTGTTATTGAGTCATCCGATTTCGAGGCAGATGATGTCCTTGGAACATTTGCTGAAAAATACGCCTCCCCTGAGGTTGAAGTATACCTTGTTACAGGGGACAAGGACGCCTACCAGCTGCTTGATGACAATGTTAAAATATATGCGAATAAAAAAGGTATTTCCGATTTTGAAATTTACACCAGGGATAATATATCTGAGAAAACAGGGCTTAAGCCTG
Organism: uncultured Leptospirales bacterium; assembly: GCA_964468455.1. GTDB lineage: Bacteria > Spirochaetota > UBA4802 > UBA4802 > UBA5550 > JBBAGC01. Next base: position 10,899 of record CAYYKZ010000003.1, read on the forward strand.
AATTAATAATAGACTACATGGCACTCATGGGTGATTCATCAGATAATATTCCCGGGGTTAAGGGGATTGGAGAGAAGACAGCCCTTAAGCTTATTACAGAATATTCAAGCCTGGAAAATATTTACAACAGCATTGAATCAATAAAGGGTAAAACAAAAACACTGCTCGAAGAAGGGAGAGAGATGGCATTCCTCAGCAGAGAGCTTGTTACCATAAGAAGGGATGTCCCCCTTGATCTTAATATTGAAGAACTCCGCTTCAATGGCCTTGATACAGGAAAGGCATTTGAATATTTCAGCTCTCTTGAAATGGATTCGATTATTAAAGACTATATCCCTGAAGCAGCAGCTCAATTAAGTGACACCAATTCCAGCGAAGAAAAGAATTATCAGACCATCCGCAGCCATGAAGAACTCTCTGCAATGATTGAAGAATTGAAGCAGGCAGGTATTTTCACTTTTGACACAGAAACCGATTCCCTCCAGGCTGTTGAAGCAGAACTTGTAGGTATGTCCTTTTCCATAAAAGAAAAAAGCGGATGGTTTCTGCCTCTCCAGAGCAGAGGTCTCTTTAGTGAGGAATTCCCTGAACCATCTGCTTCAATATCCATGATAAAACCGCTGCTTGAAAATAGTGACTTAAAGAAAATCGGCCAGAACATAAAATACGATCTTATTGTCCTTAAAAATGCAGGTATAAACCTGAAGGGAATATTTTTTGATACAATGATCGCTTCATATCTTATCAATCCTTCAGAGCGCCGCCACAATATGGATGATCTTGCAGAAAAATACCTCAATTATAAAACAATCACATTTAAGGAACTGGTTGGAACAGGCAAAAACGCAATTTCAATTACAGATGTGCCCATGGATAAACTTGCAGAATACGCTATAGAAGACGCTGATATAACAATGCGCCTCTACAACATATTTGCACCCATGCTTAAAGAGAAGGGGCTTGAAAAACTTTTCAATGAAATAGAGCTCCCTCTCATTGACGTTCTTGCACAGATGGAAATATCCGGTGTTAAAATTGACACTATACACTTTGATGAGATGAAAAAAAATACCCTTGCCATGCTTTCTGATATTGAAAAAAATATCTACAGGGAGGCGGGGCAGGAATTCAATATTAACTCCACAAAGGAACTTTCAGCAATACTATTTGAAAAGCTGGGATTAAAAACAGTTAAAAAAACCAAAACCGGATTCTCAACTGATATAAAAGTACTGGAAACCCTTCAGGGAACCCACCCCATCATAGATTATCTGATTACATTCCGGACTCTAAGCAAGCTCCAGAATACATATATTGAAACTCTGCCTAAACTTATAAGCGGCAAAACCGGACGAATACACACATCCTTTAACCAGACCGTCACAGCAACCGGACGCCTGTCATCATCCGACCCGAATCTGCAGAATATTCCGGTACGGGATGATTACGGCAAAAAAATCCGTACCGGCTTCATCCCTGAAAAAGGGGGAATCCTAATGTCCGCTGACTATTCCCAGATAGAATTGCGGCTTGCAGCGCACTACTCCAATGATGCAAACATGATAAAAGCCTTCAACGAGGGAATAGACATCCACAGTATGACCGCCTCCTCCGTATTCAGTGTCCCTATAGATGAAATTAAACCTGATATGCGCAGACAGGCAAAAATAATAAACTTTGCTACAATTTATGGCGTTTCCCCCTACGGCCTTTCCCAGCAGGCGGAAATAAGCATAAAGGATGCAGCTCTTTTTATTGAAAAATATTTCCAGACCTACCCGGGATTCAGGGAATATATTGACAGAACAATCGCATTTGCAAAGGAGCATGGATATGTGGAAACACTTTGCGGACGCCGGAGGCCTGTACCTGAAATAACCTCAGCCACATCCTTTATGAGAGAAGGTGCTGAAAGAGTGGCAATCAATATGCCCATACAGGGCACATCTGCTGACATGATAAAAATTGCCATGATTAATATTCAGAAAGACCTTAGTGATAAAAAAATGAAGTCAAAAATGATAATACAGGTACATGATGAACTGGTTTTTGAAACCTGGCCTGACGAACTGGATGTACTTAAATCAATAGTTAAAGAAAGGATGGAAAAAGCTATTGAACTGAATGTTCCGGTTGTTGCAGATATGGGCTGGGGGAAAAACTGGGGAGAGGCTCACTGAGCCTCTATTTTTTCCAGGCGTAAAGAATAATGCTTTTAGGAAAAAAGTTGTTAAAAAATTTCTCAGCCTTCCTCATAAACTGTGAATAAAGGCCAAGGTGTAAAAATTTATGGTATCCTTTTGTAAGGGGATGTTCGCTGTTATGAAGGCCCACTACACTTCTTATCATCCACCAGATTGTATGGAAAGAATGTTTAAAATCCACAGCATATATTTCAAGACCGTTCTGCCGCATTATTTCAGCAAGATTTTTCGGCAGATATTTACGCACATGCCCGCCTGGTGAAGTAAAATATTCAAAAGTCAGGGCATCATAAACAAGTTCACTGAAAATTGTGGGAACAGTAATGGCTATTCTTCCATTTTTTTTCAATACCCTGGCAAGTTCAGAGCAGGCCTTGAAATCATCATCAACATGCTCCATTACTTCTGAGCATATTATCCTGTCAAAGGTTTCATCTTTGAATGGCAGATTAAGTGCATCCCCTATATGAACCATAAATCCGGCGGATTTATCCTCTCCCGCTTTTGTATTCATCTGTGCTATGGTATATCTTGTCTTTCTCAGACATTCAAGGTCCAGGTCAAGGCAGCAGGTATTGGCTCCCCTTTTCATATACTCAATGGAGTGACGCCCCAGGCCGCATCCGGCATCCAGAACCATATCTCCCTTTGAAACATTAAGCCTGTCAAAATCAACTGTGAGCATTAATTACCCCCTCATAAACCTCTACCATCTCTTTGGCAGCATTTTCCCAGGTGAAAACTTCCAGTATACGCTTCCGCGCCGCCTTTCCCATTTTTTCTCTCATCTCCGGATTTTCAATCAGGAAATCTATTGCCTCAGCAAGGCCGTAGGGGTCTCTCTGTTCAACAACATAGGCGGTTTTCATGTGTTCACCAACAACCTCAGGGAGTGCCCCGCCCTTTGACGATATAAGAGGAAGTTCACATGCCATAGCCTCAGCAGCAGGAAAACCGAATCCTTCGTAAAGGGAAGGTGTAACTGCTATCTGGTGGCTGGAATAAAGCTCAATAAGTTTATCCCCGGGAATTTTACCTGTAAAATGAATTCTATCTTTTAATCCGAAATTTTCTATCCATTTTGTAACATGCTCTCTGTTGGGCGCTCCTCCGTCAACAACAGTAAGGTGAACTTTATTTCTTGTCAGTGTAAGAGCTTTTAAAAGATAAACCACCCCTTTTTTCCTGTCCTCAACATTACCCACAAATATAAGGCTGTTCTCCTTCTTTTTAATCCCTTTGATTGGACTGAAAATATCCGTATCAAGACCGTTGTAAACAACACTCATTTTTTCCGGTAAAACATTAAAGGCCTTTGTTATTTCCTTTGCAGAGTCGTGTGATACTGTAATAATATGATCCATACGCCTGGAAACAAAACCCTGCATAATAAGCGGATAATAAAGAACCCGTTTAACCTTTAATAAAAAGTCGGAAGGATATTCAAACCATGTGGCCCTGTCTATGGAAAGGGGATGATGGATGGTTGAAATAAATGGTATCCCGAAATTTTTAATAAGGAGGAAACCGTAGCCCAGGTTCTGATTGTCATGTATAATATCAAACTTGTATTTTTTTAAAAGCTCTTTAAGTTTTAAAAATGCCCTGAATGAGAAAGTTTCAATTTCAGGAAAAATCCCGAATTTTGAAGCTGTGAATTCATAGAGGTTAAGCGGTTCCAAAGCTGAAAAGGGCTTATGCGGTTTAATGTAATTCTTCTTTATATTAAAAAAATTATGGTTGCTCACATAGTGCATGTGAACCCCTTCCATTTCAGGAAAATAGGGAGGGCCCTGTATAACATGAACTTCATGCCCAAGCTTAACAAGCTCCCTGGCAATATACATTGTATATATCCCCTGGCCTCCGCAAAAGGGATTCCCTCTGTATGTTAAAAGACAAATTCTCATCAGCTTCTCCTGTATTCCTCTACAGCCTGCCTGTAAACATCAAGGGTGTTTTTAGCAGCAACAGGCCAGGAAAAATTATCCACTGCCCATTTACGCCCCTTTTCACCCATTGTTTCACGAAGCTTTTTGTCCGCCAGGAGCTTCTCAATCCCATTCTTAAGGGCAACGGGGTCTTTGGGAGGGACTAATATTCCGCACTCTTCAGACACAACCTCTTTAAGTGCTCCTGAGGTAGTTGAAACAACAGGTGTTTTACATGACATTGCTTCAACAGCAGGGAGTCCGAATCCTTCAAAAAGTGAGGACATTACAAGCATGGTTTTTCGGCTGTAAATACTCACCAGGGCATCATAGCTCAGTTTACCTGTAAAGAAAACCCGGTTTTCCAGACCCATTTTTTTTATCATATCCCAGGCTGTCATTTTTTTGGGAGGGCCGTCATCAACTATTGTTAATGTCACATCATCAGGAAGAAGCTTCATAGCTTCAAGAAGATAAACCAGCCCTTTTTTGCTGTCCTCTGTATTGCCCACAAAAAGAAGTCCCTTTTCTTCCCGTTTCTCGCCTGTATTCTGAAAAATTTCCACATCCATCCCGTTGTAAACAACAGAAACCTTATCTTTATTCACCTTAAAGGCTCTGTGAAGTTCACCAACCCCTTCCTTAAAGGAGGTGATTACCCTGTCCAGTCTTCTTATAACAATTGCCTGCATAACAAGGGGGTAAAAAAGAATTGTTGTTATCTTATCCCAGAGCCCGAAGTTATTTGCAAGGTCTGCTTCCCTGTCTTTTGTGAGAGGGTGATGCACAGTTGTAATTATAGGTATACCGTATCCCTTCATAGGGATTGTACCCCATCCAAGTGACTGGATATCGTGAATTATATCGTAACGTTTAGTTTTAAGAATTTTCTTTAATGCAAAAAAAGACCTGAAACTGAAGGTTTCCATTTCAGGAAAAAAATGAAGCCGTGTCATCACAAAATCAATAAAATTCCAGGGTGAGAGAATGCGCTTAAGTTTTTCAGGAGGAATGTCTCTGGTTTTTATGGACCAGATATTTAGATTCTCGATTTTATAGACAGTTGCCCATTCTTCAAGCGGGTCAGGATATGGAGGGCCCACCATTACGTCAACCTCTACGCCCAGGCGAGCCAGCTCCTTTGACAGATTATAAATATATATCCCCTGACCGCCGCAGTAGGGATTACCCCTGTAACCAAGAATTAAGACTTTCATCAATCAGCTTTATTCAATCTTATTTGTTATTAACAGGGAGTGTGGTTCTTGTTGTAAGGATTGCAAGACCTACCCAGAAAACCGCGCCAAGCACTATTGCTGAAATCACCAGTGCCGGAACAGCAAGTGCCCAGAAACTTCTGATATAAACTCCATAAATTAATGCGCCCGCAAGTGCAGCCATAGATATACATAGAAAAAATGCTTTAATTTTTGAATTATCTTTTTTTTCAACAATTTCCGGCATTGGAGGTACCACCTTTATAGTAAGAATAGTCCAGCCTATCCAGAAGCCTGTGCCTATTACTGACAATGCAACAAACAGTAAAGGTGCTGCTGCTGAATAGTAGGTAAGATTATTTAATTCATTAAGGGTAACATTATTAAAAGCTGTTAAATCAGCGGAATTAATATAAAAAACTGAATAAACAAAAAAAAGAAAAAGAGAAACCGATACTGCAACGGCCAGCAGGCCCCAGATCTTTGCCCTTGGCATAATTTTGCCCCATTAACAATTATTAGTTATTTACAGCATTTATTCCTGAACTAATATTTATATATAAAATTTCCAATAGACACGCAGCCATCAGGCGCAGGCGCATTTAAAATTTTATTTATGTCCAAAATTCATGTTCAGGATTTATGACTGAGTTATTATATTAAGTCAGGTTAGAATCGCAATTCTTATTGTCAACATTATTATTGAAGCAGCTTCATCATATATTTTCTAAATTCCCTTGACAATCAACACTAGGAAGTTCTTATGTCTCAATGTTTTTATTTAGAGTCAAACCTGACAATCTTATTCATAAAAATACATTAAAAACAGTATTTTATTCTGATAATTATTATATGGATAAAATTTTACTTAATCTTTAGAATAATAACTGATAAAAAAATATTAAATAATTGACGATATTAAAAACAAAAGGATATGATTGAATTTAAATGGGAATTAGAATGAAAGTAACTGCAGATACAAAAGATAATTATATTTTACTGGGTGTAAAAGGGACACTTTCTATTGAAAATATATCCCCCTTTGAGGCTCAGCTTAACAGACACGTTGAGAATAAATCCCACATAATCATAGACCTGGCAGACCTTACCTTTATAGACAGTTCATCACTTGGCATTATTGTTGTTTATTTTACCAAATCGGAAAAAAACGGCAGGCATTTCGCATTAATAAATGTTAACCTCGATATTATGCAGATGTTCAAAATAACAGGTCTGGATAAACGAATCAATATTTTCAGTTCCCTTGAAGATGCATTAAACAGACTTGATTTAAACTGACCCCTGCCGGAGTTTTACACCAATGATAATTATTGCTTTTTTAGGAAATCCCGGGAAAAAATATAGCCGCACAAGACATAATATAGGTTTCATGGCAGGTGAATTTCTTGCTTCAAAAGAAGGAATTTCAATAAATAAAAAAGCCTTCAACAGTGAAACAGGTACGGGAAAAATCCGCTATAAAGACTCGCTGCTTATGTTTCCCCAGACTTATATGAACAACAGCGGTTCCGCAGTCCGTTCCGGACTTAAATTCTATAATACAGAACCTTCCAGTCTTATTGTTGTTCACGACGACCTGGAGCTGCCATTCGGCCAGATTAAACTTAAATTTTCCGGGGGACACAAAGGCCACAATGGAATACGTTCAATAATAGCGGAAACAGGAACTGCCGACTTCCACAGGATTCGTTTCGGTATAGGGCGCCCTGATAATCCCAATATCAGTGTTTCAGACCATGTACTTTCAAATTTCACACAGGATGAAATGAAAGCTCTCGAAGAACTACTCCCGGAATCTGCTCACCTAATAGAAACACTCCTTGACACAATAGAGTAAAAGTTATAATTTTTTAAACATTTCCCGAAAGCAATACTCAAATGCTTTTATCTGAACAAACAGGCATTTAAAACTGAATCATAAATCCGGGAAAATTAGCAGTGTAATATTTTTCAAAAAATGTAATGAAAACAAAAATTTTCAGTACATTTAAATAATTCTTTTTTTTCATCCAATTATTTTATATAATATATTTATTCAAACATGGGAGTTTTATAATGGTTATAAGATTTCTCCTTTCACTGATTGCGGGAACAGCACTTTTTATTTATCTTAAAGAATATATAAGCGGATTTCTATCATTTCTTATTGCTTTACTTGTATATTTTATAGTATACAGACTTATTAAAAAAATAACTAACGGAAAAAAAACTACTGCAGACAATCCGGTTTCTAATCCTAAAACCGATGAAATTGTTAATAACGGACTTCAAAGACTCAGGCAGATACGAAGCAATACTGTTCTTATAAAAAACAATGATGCTGCTGCAAAAATTAAAGAGATCTGTACTAACGGAGTTGAAATTCTTGATCACCTGAAAAACAATCCTGAAGACCTGAAAAAGGCAAAGCCTTTCCTGAATTACTACCTTGTTACAACGGAAAAGATTGTTAATCGTTATGCTGAACTCTGCTCAAAAAAAGATAAAACAGAAGAAATCGAAAAAGCTATAAAAAATGTTGAATCAGTACTTGATTCAATAAATGAAACATACAAAAAACAGCTTAAAAATCTATTGGAAGACGACCTGCTTGATCTTTCCGTAGAAATAAGTGTGCTTGAAAAGACAATGAAACTTGAATCATAAGCAATAACACGGACATTGATCCCTTTCTGATTTTTAGGGACTCAATGTTCTGATTTTTAAACGAAATTAAAGCAGTCTGATAACACAACAAGGAGAACAGCATGGGTTCAGAGATTGAAGTAACTACAAAGGAGCTTGCACTTGCAAACCTTAACAATGAGCAGAAAAAGCGTGTAGAAGAGATTCAGAAAGGTATTATCATTACCGATTCCCAGGGAATAATTCAATACGGAGCAGGAGTTCAATCAAAATTATCCGATTTTGCGGACTCCCTTTTAGACCAGGTCAAGGCTAAAGACGCAGGGCATGCAGGGTCAACCCTGACAGAATTAATGCTCACAGTAAAAAAGCTGGATGTGGAGTCCCTCTCCAATGAAAGTTTTATGTCTAAAATTCCGCTCCTGGGAAACTTTGTTTCAGGAGCAAAACGCTTTGTAGCAAAATATCAGTCCATTGAGCACCATATTGAAACAATAACAGATGAACTTTCAGATGCCAGAATGCAGCTGTTAAAGGATATAACACTACTTGATGCTCTTTTTGACAAAAACAGTGAATACCTTGTTGACCTGGATCTTTACATATTAGCTGGTGAAATGAAACTTAAGGAACTTCAGGATATTACACTCCCTGAAATGAAGAAAAAAGCAGCAGATTCCGGCGATCCCCTTGACGCGCAAAAAACACAGGACCTTGCTCAGATGATTAACAGGTTTGAAAAAAAGATACACGACCTGAGATTAAGCCGAACAATATCTATACAGGCAATGCCCCAGATAAGGCTAATTCAGAATAATGATCAGCTCCTGGTTGAAAAAATACAAAGCTCAATTTTAAACACTATTCCATTATGGAAGAACCAGATAGTAATCGCCATAAGCCTTTTCAGACAGAAAAAGGCTCTGGAGCTGCAGAAAGCCGTTTCCTCCACAACCAATGAACTTCTAAGCAAAAACTCTGAGATGCTTAAAGAGAGCAGTCTGGAAATAGCCAGGGAATCGGAAAAAGGTATTGTCGAAATTGAAACCCTTAAAAAAGTTCATGAAGACCTCATCTCAACTATTGAGGAAACATTAAAAATTCAGGCAGAGGGGAGCGTTAAGAGAAAAGAAGCGGAAACTGAAATGCAGAAACTTGAAACTGAACTTAAAGCAAAATTAACCGGAGTTAAAGAATCCGGTGCTCCCCTTAAGCTGGACTGACAGAAGGAGGAAAAACAATGAAAATTCTCATACCCCTTGCTCCAGGTTTTGAAGAAACAGAAGCTGTGACAGTTATAGATATCCTGCGCAGAGCAGATCTCAACGCAGTAACTGCTGCACTTACGGACAATCCTGTGGCAGGGTCACACCGCATCAAAATTACTGCAGATATTATGTTGAATGAAAATGAAAAATACGATGCAATAGTTCTCCCCGGAGGTATGCCGGGAACATTAAATCTTAAAAATGATAAAAGAATTATTTCCATGATAAAATCAATCTATTCTGCAGGTGGTGTTACAGCTGCAATATGCGCTGCTCCAATTGTACTCGCAGATGCGGGAGTGCTGAAGAATAAAAAATATACCTGCTACCCCGGTTTTGAAAAAGAAATTAATGATGCAGATTTTATCACTGATCCAGTGGTAGTTGCCGGTAATGTAATTACCAGCAGAGGTGCCGGAACCGCTGTACTCTTCGCGCTGAAACTGGTTGAGGTTTTTGCCGGTTCAGCAAAATCCATGGAAATTCAAAACAGTATTATCTGGCCATATTGAGAATATTAATATATATTCTCTGCAGTTTTTCAGCCCTGGCGGGCTGAAAAACTGTTCATAATTTTAAAAATTAATATAAACTTGACATTTTTGTACCGATAATATATTAAAGGTAACTGACTATCTTTACATATTAAAAAATACCCATTGAAACTATAATAAAAAAAAGCGAATAATATAATAAATTATGGCAATAAATCCCTTTAAAGATTCGAACCTTAATGATCTGCAGCAGAATATAAGACAGTTTTTTATTGATCATTTTGACGGTCTGCGTAAAAAAACAAGAGAGCGATGGCGTAAATTTGTTTTAAAAGGCCAGGAGCGGATAACTGTAATGTTTATCCCCCACTCTGAAAAAAGAATTCTCAACTTTCATATATCTATTTTTGCAGTTTCAGCAATAATAGGCTTAACCATAATAACTGTTACGGTTACTTCTATATTAATAATTGATCATTCATCAACCGTTAAGGAAGTCTCAATTCTTAAGAAAGACGGAGATGACTCAAAACTACAGGTACAGAAATTCAAAGCGGAAATAAATAAACTTTACAACATATTTCAGACATTTAAACCGGAAATAACATACCTCTACTCTCTTACCCCGGACAGCAATATTGACTCTCTATGGGCGAAAGGAGGTGGGCAGCATAATCCTGATCCAGGTTCCGACCTTGCTGATTCTGATACAAATACTCCCTCAATAGAACTTTTAAACATACAGGAAGTAAAACAGGAACTTCAGACTACCAAAGATGTTGTTACCAAAATTAAAGGATTCCTGAAATATAGAAAGAAAATTATTGAAAATACACCATCAATATGGCCTGTAGATGGATATATAGTTTCCCGTTTCGGCTACAGAAACTCTCCTTATAATTTTGAAACCGAATTTCACCACGGCATAGATATTGAAGCATTTCCCGGCACAGAAATAAGGGCAACCGCTCCTGGAAGAGTTTCCGATATAAGATGGGACTCAAATCTGGGCCTGACAGTTTCAATAAA
>CAYYKZ010000004.1:0-6299 GCA_964468455.1 uncultured Leptospirales bacterium
CGGCAGCCTTTGTGGGGCTTAATGATTTAAGCGATCTTGCGCATAAAATGGAAAATCTGCTGCAGGGGATAAGGGATAAAACAAATGATATAACATCCGATGTAGTTGATGTTATTTTTAAATGTTTTGACGTAATAAGTGCTGTGATTGAAAAAATTTCTTCAGGGCAGGCACCAGACCAGGATCTTAAACCTCTGATAGACAGGATTAATATTGTTACGGATAAATCTAAAAAATCCGGCGATAAAAAGGCGGATAATGATATCATCGAAAAGGTCGAGAAAACCGGTTCAGCTGCTTTAAAGATTTCTTTTACCAAAGATGAGAGTTCCATAATCAAAGAGTCCCTTGCTGAAGGAGCTGATTGTTTTGAAATATCCGTTGATCTTGAATCTGCTGCGCAGATGAAATGGGTAAAGGCTCAGCTGATTTCTACTAATCTTGAAAAGGAAGGGACTATCCTAAAGGTTGTTCCCTCCATTGATGACATGATTGCCGATGATTCCATTTTTTCTTTTAAACTCATTCTTGTTACCTTTAATCCTTTATCAGCAGTATCCAGAGGCTGTAATGTGGATCAGCTTGAAAATCTTGAAATCAAGCCAATCACTGTTGTGCAGCAGAACGGGAAACAGGCCCTTAAAATAGGTAAGGCCATTGAGGATGAATTATTTACAAATGAGAAAGTAGTAAATGAAAAAGCTCCCAGATCTGACGGGGTTTCTGTTACAGGCGGGGATGTGTCCTTTGATGACCTGCCGGGAAATGAGGATACAGAAGAAACTATGGATGATAATGATTCTTCTGAATCTCTGATAGCTGAAGAAGAACTCGATATTTTTGATAGAAGACAGAATAATGAACCGGTAAGTAATGACAGGCGAAAAGGCCCTGTTCTTAAAACAGTTAAAGTATCTATTGATAAACTTGACCTGCTTCTTAATAATGTGGGTGAACTTGTAATAGCTAATTCCGGTTTTTACAGACTATATGAGGAAATGAGAAAATTCAGCGACCTTAAAGGAGTAGCCAACGAATTTAAGAATCGCATGGAGCAGATGTCCAGAATAGCAAAGGATCTGCAGACCGGTATTATGAAAACCAGGATGGTACCTGTAGGCCAGGTATTCAGCCGCTTTAACAGGCTGGTTCGTGATCTTGCTAAAGAGCATAATAAAAACGTTGAGCTTATTATTAAAGGCGAGGAAACCGAACTTGATAAAAAAGTTATAGATGTAATAGGTGAGCCTTTGCTGCATCTTATAAGAAATGCTGTGGATCATGGTATTGAAACAAAAGATGAACGGGTAAAGCTTGGTAAAAGCGAAATGGCCACAATAACACTTAATGCTTACCAGGGCGGAAACCAGATTTTTGTTGAGATAAGTGATGACGGACGCGGGCTTGACATTGATGCTATTAAAGAAAAGGTTCTTGAGAAAAAAATGAGTACTCCTGAGATGCTCGCTAACATGGATGAACAGGATATTTATAATTTTATTTTTACTCCCGGTTTTTCAACTGCAAGAAAAATTACCGATATTTCCGGAAGGGGAGTCGGAATGAATGTTGTCAAGGAGACCGTAAACGAACTTAACGGCAATGTGGCAATTGAGACAGAAAAAAGCATGGGAACAAGGTTTGTGTTAACATTTCCTCTAACTCTTGCAATTATCCCGGCTATTATGGTTAAGGTAAGGCATGAGGTGTATGCTATTCCTCTTTCAGATGTTGTTGAAACAATTAAAATATCAATGTCTGATATAGCTACAATTGAAGGCCATGAGGTGATAAATTTAAGGGGGGAAATTCTTTCCCTTTTACGCCTTAATGAATTTGTTAATCTTAAGAGTGCACTTGGGCGAAATCAGAAAATACCGGTTGTGGTTGTAGGTTTCGGTAACAGGAAAATAGGTCTTATTGTTGATTCTCTTGAAGGGAAAATGGAGATAGTAATTAAATCTCTTGAGCAGAATTATAAAAATGTTGAGGGACTTGCAGGAGCTTCTATACTTGGAGATGGTAGTATATGTCTTATCCTTGATATACAGACAATGATTAATAGAGTTATAATTCAGCAGGAGAAGCTTACACCGGATGAAAAGCAGAGAATCTTTAAGTCAAGATCAATAGATTATGATGATGCCGAAGATGACGGTTCTGTTGAGAATGTAAAAAAAGAATCTAAACCGGTAATATCGGATGAGAGTTCTGAAAAGGATTTGGAATTGAAGCATGAAAAAGCTCCTGAAGCTCCTGAAAAGGGAAGCAGGTCAGCCTCAGGTAAACCTAACTATATTTCTGATGTAATCCTTTTTGATGATGACCCTGTAGAGGAAAAAACTGTTGAAGCAATTTCTTCCACTGATAAGGAATCCTCTTTAACTTCAAAAGAGGAAAGGATAATGCCTGATGCTGATGATTCAGCTTCTGATTTTAGTGAAGATAGCAGTAAGATAACAAAATTATCTGATAATGATATAACTCACCATGAAAAAGCAGCTCCGGAAGAAGATAATGATCAGGATATTGATAAAAAAGTTCATGCAGCATTGGCGGAATTTAAAGATGAGTTGCGGCAAAACATAACTTCGGCTGTAAGCAGCGGAAGTCCTGATGACCATATGGGTACTGAACTTGATATTTCCAAAGAGGAGCTTAATGAGTTTAATCTAATATCCAACATGGGAGCTGCAACAGCTGCGGAATCTCTTTCAAAAATATTAAACAGGCGTATAGACCTGGCGATTCCTGAAGTAAAAATTACCCCGATAGAAAAGATTCCTGATTTTCTCGGAGATCTTAATGAACCTTATATGGGAGTGCTGCTGGGTATTGAAGGTGAAATTAACGGCACTCTTCTTCTTGTTCTGCAGGAAAGTGTGGGTTATGATCTGGTAGATATGCTTTATGGCAAGTCGGAATCACATGAAAAGGAACTGAGTGAAGATGGTGTATCAGCACTTAAGGAGCTGACTAATATTATCGGATCATCAATACTTAATGTTTATGCCGAAAAATCAATGCTTGTTGTAAAGCCTAATGTTCCGACATTTGTTCATGATTTTCTCCAGTCAATAATCGATTCTATCCTTGTTATGCATAACATGCAGAATGAATACGCAATTGTAATGGAAACTGCTTTTTATTTTGAAGATGACCGTGTGGTTGGAAATCTTATGATTATGCCTGAAGCTGAATCATTAAAAAATCTTGTGAGCGGTATAAAAAAGAATGTCATCTCCGATTAGAGTTCTTGTTGTTGATGATTCAACATTAGTACGGAAAATAGTCACTGATATTCTTGAGCGTGACCCGGATATCAAGGTTGTAGGGACAGCTAATAACGGAAAAACTGCTATTTTCCGTAATCAGGAGCTTAATCCGGATGTTATAACAATGGACATTGAAATGCCCATACTTGATGGTCTTGCTGCTCTTAAACATATTATGAGCACAAACCCCAAGCCGGTTATAATGATGAGTGTTCTTACCCAGAATGGTGCTGATGCAACTTTTAAAGCACTTGAGCATGGAGCTGTAGACTTTATCCCTAAACCTTCAACTCTTCTTTCCATGACGGTTGATGAAATCGGGGATCTGCTCATCAGTAAAATTAAAACGGTTTTTAAGTCAAAGGTTAATGCTTTAACAACAAGACCGGCAGATACAGCTCCCCTGGCTGTTCAAAAGGATGCCAGAACAGAATCGGATAAGATTGTTGCGATTGGGACGTCAACCGGCGGTCCATCAGCACTTATTAATGTTTTTAATAAATTTACGCCTAAATTCCCCGCACCTGTGCTTGTTGTTCAGCATATGCCGGAGGGTTTTACAGCGGCTTTTTCCAAAAGGCTTAATGACAGCTCCGAATTGAAGGTAAAAGAGGCTGAAGATGGTGATGATGTGCTTCCTGGCCACGGTTATGTTGCTCCAGGCCATTCCCATATGAGGATAGTAAAAAAAGGGAGTAATTATAAAATTAAAGTTTATAATGCTGAAAAAGTTTCCGGTCATATGCCTTCAATTGATGTTTTATTTGATTCCATGGCCCAGGAAGTGGGGAGCAGGTCTATTGGTGTCATAATGACAGGTATGGGAAAAGATGGTGCTGCAGGTATTCTGAATATAAAAAAAACAGGCGGATATACTATCGCGCAAAACGAAGAAACCTCGGTTGTGTATGGAATGAACCGTGTTGCAGTGGAAATGGGAGGCATTAATGAAATTGTCCCCCTTGATGATATAACATCCAGAATTATAAGGAAAATTTAAAAATATTTTAATTGATTAATAAAAGCCTCTTGGGAATAATGATAAAAAATAGTTTGAAATATTTATTAAGAATTGACATATTCGCATCAGATAACTATAATAAAAGAAAATTCATTGGAGTATTGAAATGGCAAGAGTTTTGATCGTTGATGACGCTAAGTTTATGAGAACCCTTGTGAAAGACGCTCTTGTTCCTGCCGGGCATGAAATTGTTGGTGAGGCTGAAAACGGGAATGAGGCGGTCGAATTATATAAAAAAATGAAGCCTGATCTAGTAACAATGGATATTACCATGAGAGAAAAGGACGGAATAGAGGCCGCGGGTGAAATTCTGGGAGCAGATCCTTCTGCCAGAATAATTATGGTAACAGCCCTTGGCCAGGAGAGTCTTCTTACAAAAGCTATAAAGCTTGGTGTTAAAGATTTTGTTGTTAAACCATTTCCTCCAGAAAGACTTCAGAAAGCAGCAGAAAAAGCTTTGTCCTGATTTTCTGTTATTGATAGATAATCATATTGCCCGCATCCCCTTTTAAAGGGGATTATTACATCACAAATTATATTATCGGGATATTATGTCGGAAAATGTTATTACAGGTGAGGCTGTTTCTGAAAATGAAAACAGTTATGTTGTCAGTATAGACAAGTTCAGCGGTCCCCTTGATGTTTTATGGGATCTGATAAAAAAATCAAAAATTGATATTACTGAACTGTCAATATCTGAAATTACCGAACAGTATATCGCCTTCCTGAAAAAACTTGAAGCAATGGATGTTAAACTTGCTTCTGATTTTATTCTTATGGCATCTGAATTATTATATTATAAAAGCAGGGCTCTGCTTCCTTCCGGAGATGTAGAAGATGAATATTTTACACGGCCTCTTCCTCCGGAATTGATTCAGAAGCTTCTTGAGTACAAGAAATTTCAGAAAGTATCAGAAGAATTGAAAAGCTGCTTTGAACGGCAGAATAACGTTTTTCTTCGGACCAATATTCCCGGCGAGCTTGGTGAGGAGGAATATTATTACGATGTATCGCTTTATGAACTGTTAAAGGCATTTTCAGCAGTTTTAAATTCAACTACAGCTGTTGAGAGCAAGGAAATACTGTTTGACGAAATTCTTGTTAGCGACAAAATTGATTATATTGCTCAACTGCTTAAAGAAAAAGAATCTATTCTGTTTGATGAAATTTTTACTGTAAAGCCGGGCAGGGCGGAAGTTATAGCCTCATTTCTTGCTTTGCTTGAAATGACAAAAACCGGAATAATAAAAATACAGCAGCACCGGGTCTTTGGAGATATACGCATTATTCGAAATTTTGACCTCAGTCAGATGGACAGAGTAAGTGAACAGGTATTATCCTGATTTAGCATAATATTTGAAAAATATTCCGGAATAAATATGGAAGAATCACCTAAAAATAATGAAATAATTGATGATGATCATCAAAATGAGGAAGAAGAAATCTCCGGAGACGAGAGAGACAGGGAACATGACCTTAAAAGTCTTTTTGAAGCAGTCTTTTTCCTCAGTAATGAGCCGGTGCCAATTAATTTTTTTGTAAAAAATTTCATGGTTGATCCGACCCAGGCCAAAATTATTATAGATTCACTTGTTGATGAATATGAGGAACGGGATGGAGGAATAAGGCTTGCTGAGCTATCTAACGGATATCAGTTTGTCACAAATGCCAGATATGCTGAACAGCTGCGCCATGCTCTTGGCCTTAAAAAAAGAGAAAGTCTGTCAAAAGCGATGCTGGAAACGCTTTCCATTATTGCGTATAAACAGCCTCTTGTTCTCGCTGATATTGATGAACTGCGCGGAGCTTCTTCAAGAATGATGGTTGCTAATTTAATGAAAAGAAACCTTGTAAAACCTGTAGGACGAATGGATCTGCCGGGCAGTCATTGAGACGATCGACTTTTGCGGCGTCAGGTGGAAGAGTGAAGTCCGGTTCGGTGTGCTACACGAACAGATTGCCGCAGCCGATGCCGAATCCCGGCGCATCGCCCACGGCCTGCT
>CAYYKZ010000004.1:6309-12283 GCA_964468455.1 uncultured Leptospirales bacterium
TGCTAATTTAATGAACAGAAACCTTGTAAAACCTGTAGGACGAATGGATCTGCCGGGCAGGCCCCTTGCTTATGGGACTACAGATGAATTTTTAAGATATTTTGGCCTTAATAAACTTTCTGATCTTCCCAGACTTTCGGAAATAAAAGAATTCAGCCTGGATAATGAGTAGATGGAACTGAAAGATAAAATAACGGTTGCTGTGGACGGGCCTGCTGGTACAGGTAAAAGTACTGTGTGCAGAAAAATTGCTGCTGATCTTGGAATAAGCTATATAGATTCAGGAGCTATTTACAGAAGCATTACCTGGTTTTTTCTTGAAAAATGGGGCGGGCAAATTGACAGAGTGAATAACTGCAGTAATAACTTAAATGAAATAGATATTAAACAGATATATAGCCCTGAAAAGGGTATAATTACCTCTGTAAATGGAAGAGATGTGTCACTTCTTATAAGAGAGGAGCGGATAACTGAAAAAATCGGGTTCTTTTCAGATAATATTGAAATCAGAAATTTTGTAAATGATCTTTTAAGATCCTGGTCAAATGAGCAGTCCATCATAATGGATGGAAGAGATATCGGATCTGTTGTTTTTCCGGATGCAGATATTAAGATATATCTCGATGCGTCTGTGGAAATAAGAACAGAAAGAAGGGTGAAAGAATATCTGCAAATGGGAAAAAATGTTGACGAAATTATTATCAAAAACCAGATTATACAGCGTGATTTAAGTGATATGAACAGAGAATTTGGCGGTCTTAAAAGGTGTGATGATGCTATCTATATTGATACTTCACATATGTCCTTCAATGAAGTTGTTCTTAAGCTGGAAAATATTATAAAAGATTATCAGATGAATATGATAAATAATAAGGTGTAAGACTATGAGTCAGATTACAGATGAAAACTTCGAAGCTATTGACATGGAATCAGTTGCGGATACCGCGCTAGAAGAGATTCAGGCGGGGATGATTGTAAAAGGTGAAGTGGTTACAGTTGATTCCGAATTTGCCTATGTTAATGTTGGTACTAAATCCGACGGCAGAATAGCTCTGGAAGAGTTCGATGTTGCTCCTGAAGTTGGGGATGTTTTCCATGTTAAGTTAATGAATAAAAAAATAGTTGATGGTGTTTACCATTTTTCCAAAAAGGCTGCAGATTATGAAAAAGGCTGGAAGGAATTCCTTGAATATTATAATCAGGGTAACCGTGAAATAAAAGGAAGAGTGAAATCAGCTATAAACAAAGGAAAGATGATTGACTGCGGCTTTATTAATGCTTTTCTTCCTTATTCTTTAACCGGTGATCTTAAAACTCTTAGTGAGTCATCTGAAGAATATATTTTTACTATTAAAAGTTTTGATTCAAAGAAGAAATCTGTTGTTGTTTCCAGAAAAGACTATCTTGATGAGGAGTCTAAGAAAAACTGGGAATTATTTATTCAGCAGTATCATGAAGGTGATATTGTTGAAGGTGAGGTTATTAAATTTGTTGAATTTGGAGCATTTGTAAGAATTGCAGGTATTGATGCTCTTTTACATAGAAATGACATGTCCTGGAAAAAGGTTTTCAAACAGAGAAAGCTTCTTAAAATCGGTGAGAAAAGAGATTTTATTATTCTGTCAATAAACGGGGAAGCCGGTAAAATATCTCTTGGTCTTAAGCAGCTAAAAGAGGACCCCTGGAGCAGAATTGAAGAAAAGTACCAGCCTGGTTCAACTGTAAGCGGCAAAGTTGTTACTGTAACACCAGTGGGAGCATTTGTTGAAATTGAAGAGGATGTTGAAGGTTTTGTCAGCAATTCTGAGCTGTCATGGACTAAAAATAATGTTTCAGCAAAAGACTATTTTAATAAGAATGATGTTCTGGATTTCCAGATTTTAAACATTAATAGCGAAGATAAAAAAATATCTCTGGGATATAAGCAGCTGCAGTCTAATCCCTGGGATACAATTGATGAAAGATTCCCAATAGGCACAATTTTAAAGAAGCCTGTTAAAAAAGTGGTTAAGTTCGGTTATTTTGTTGAACTTGAGCCAGGTATTGACGGATTGATTCATGTATCGGATATCACATGGGATGATACAGTCAAAGATCCGGTTTCATTGTATAAAAGCGGGTCAGAAGTAGAATTTATAATTCTTGATATCAATAAAACTGAAATGAAAATTTCCTGCGGCATTAAGCAGCTGACCAGGTCTCCCTGGGATATAGTGAAGGAAAAATATCCTCCAAGGACGCATGTACAGGGTGTTGTTTCCGGTATAACTCAATTCGGAGTTTTTGTTAAGCTTGATGATGATATAGAGGGACTTGTTCATATCTCAGAAGTTTCCAGGAACAGAGTAGAGAATCTTGGTGATTATTTCAAGGTGGGGCAGCCGGTTGAAGCTGTGGTGCTTGATGTTGATACTGCAAAAAAGAGACTTTCCCTGAGTATTAAACATTTTGAAATAATGTCAGAAAAAGAGGAAGTGAGTAAAATATTGAACAAAACCAGACCCAATACAGTGACACTTGGGGATATGATTAACATAGAACTTGGAGAAAAAAAATAACAGATGGCTGACAGGAAATCAAGACAGGAAATTCACATCGAGCGGAATCCTATTGAAGCTTTTCTCATGAAAAAGAGGGATTATATACGAAGTAACAAAAAAAAGGTTTATACTATAGTATCAGCTGTTTTTTTTACAGCTTTTATTACAGTTGCTGTTTTTGTTTATATGGATAATTATTCAGTAAAACATTATGCTGAATACGAGCTTATCCTGGAAAATTACAGGCAGAATCCTTTAGATGAAACTGTGAAAACAAAAACTATAAATGACCTTAAGGAATTGAAAGAGAACACTTATTTTGGATTTGTTCCTAAGGCTTCAAGTTATGTTTTAGGTAATATCTTTTTTGAAGATAAAAATTATGAAGAAGCTTTTACTCATTTGAATTACTATGTTGAAAAAACTTCAGCCAAAGATATTCTTCATCCTATAGCGCTCAATAAAGCTGCTGTGGCACTTGAAGAGTCTGGAAAGAACGAACAGGCATTGTCATATCTGCTTGAGTATTCAGAAAAGGCCAAAGATAGTGTAATGATGGATCAGGTACTGTATAATATAGGGCGTTTATATGTTATCGCAGGGGATAAATTAAGGGCCGGTGAGTATTTCAACAGGCTTATTGATACCTATCCTGATTCAATCTTTTCAGAAAGGGCTAAAGAGAGACTTTTATTAATGTCTTATAACGGAAAATAATTTCTAAATTTGTGTTGACATATACCGGGGTCTGTCGGATTTATCTTTAATAAGCTAAACGTGATTTTTCCTGCTTCTGATGAAATTCAGAGTTACTAAAATTTGTTAATATATGGAGTAATGCAGTGGCTGTACCAAAGAGACGAAAATCAAAATCCAAATCAAGAATGAGACGTGCCCATGAAGCTATAGGCGTGCCTAATTTAAGGCCATGCTCAAAATGCGGTTCTTACACAATGCCTCATAGAGTTTGTCCGGAATGCGGCTACTATAAAAATGTGCTGGTTGTAGAAAAAAAAGTAAAAATTGATGATTAACTAATATCATTATTTTTATAATAAGAAAAGGGACTTTAACATGTCCCTTTTCTTATTATAACTTGACAATTAATATATTTAATTATTAATAAGGTTTAATGCTTCTGCTGTGAGTATATATTGAATTTTTTTATCGACTTAAAAGGCAGAAACAATGTTTTATATCAACAGGTTTGAATATGAATAACGTAGTTGACCGGGTTAACAGTATTATTGCCAGACAGCTTGAAATTGAAGCGGACAAACTCTCCGGTGAGGCTTCTATACTTGAAGATCTGGGAGCTGATTCAATAGATACTGTTGAGCTTATTATAGCATTTGAGGTTGAATTTGATATTGAAATCCCGGAAAATGATGCCGAGAAACTATTAACTTTGAAAGATATTTATGATTATATTAAAAAGCGTATCGATATTGCATGAAAGCATAAACCTCAGTTATGATTGAAAAGAAAAAAGACCCCGAAAGTAAAGATTTTAAAAAGCATCGATCAAGACAATTAACAGCTCTCCAGAATAGAATTAAAGTTAAATTTAAAGATAAGTCTTTATTAAGTAATTCATTGGTTCACCGGTCATATGTAAATGAATCGGGAAACGGAAAAATCAGTGATAATGAAAGACTGGAATATCTGGGCGATTCAGTTCTGGGTTTAATAATAAATGAATACATATATAACAGATTTTATGATTACCCGGAAGGTGATTTAGCAAAGATTAAATCCGCCGTTGTCTCTGAAACCACTCTGGCAAAAGTAGCCCGGGAAATCAACCTGGGAAGTTTTCTTATAATGGGTAAGGGTGAAGAACTAAGTGGCGGAAGGGACCGAACTTCAATACTGGCAAATTCTTTTGAAGCACTCATTGGTGCTGTTTATCTTGATTCAGGTTTGAGAAGCTGCAGGAAGTTTATTTTATCTCTTCTTAAGAAAGATATTGAACGAATTGACAGTATGTCATATCTTCGCGATCCTAAAACCACATTACAGGAATACGTTCAAAAAAAATATAAGGAAAGGCCTGTTTATGAAGTGATTGAGGAAAATGGACCTGATCACAGAAAGGAATTTATTGTCAGGCTGATGATAAACGGCAAAGAGGCTGCTAAAGGTACGGGCTCCAGCAAAAGAAAAGCTGAAATGTATGCTGCTGAGATTGTTCTAAAAAGAATTAACGAAAGCGGGGGCGATATTTGACAATTCAGAGTAGAGATATAAGGGTAAGAGTTGCCGGTATTCTTAAAAAAAATGATAGATTGCTTCTGGTTGCTCATAAAAAAAATAATAATGTTTACTGGCTTTTACCTGGAGGGGGTGTTGATTTTGGAGAATCCCTTTCAGAGGCATTGAAACGTGAATTTTTTGAAGAACTTAATATAAAAATAGAAGTAAGGGATTTGCTTCTTATTTCAGAAACAATATTCCCATCCGGAGAAAGGCAGATTCTTAATATCTGCTTTTGTTGTGAGTATATTGAAGGTGAATATCTTCTTGGAAGTGAACAACGTCTACATGATTTCGGCTTTTTTACCGAAGATGAAATAAAAGATATTAAAATTCTTCCGCCCCTTAACAATGAACTTGTTGATATAATGGCAGGCAATAGAAATGCCAGATATATAGGGAAGATCTGGGAAGATATTTAGAGAGGCTTTTATGGCTCAAGCACTTAATTACTCACTTAGAGATTATGATGGTTTAAACATCCTCGATATTTCCGGTGATCTTACCTCAAATACCTCTGATTCTTTTAAATCTGTGGTTTATAATCTTACAGAAAGAGATAACCTGCTTATTAATGCAGAAAATATCAATTTTGTTACCTGTGGAGGAATAAACGCTCTTCTTGAGGTATCATATTTTGCAAGAGATAAGGGAAACAGGGTAGTAATAGTTTCGGCGGACAATGATTTAATGGAGCAGGTAGACTATATTGAAGCTTACCGGCATCTCCTTTTCGCATCATCAGTTGAAGAGGGTCATCATAAAATTGAACTTTATACATAATTTATTAAAGAAATTATTCCTCAATAATCTGAAATTCGTTTTTCCCGGTTACAATATTTTTTACCATAATAAGATCGATATTAAATAATGACTTCAGCAAATCGGATGATATTTCATCCGGAAGCTTATCCCCTATAATTTTTCCTTTATCAATTATCAATATTCTATCGCAGATATTTGTTAAAAAATTAATGTTCCCGGATGCAATAAGTATACTTTTGTTTCCGGATGAGGCGTGTTTCTTTATAGCACGAAAAAAATATTTTACCTGTTTCAATATGTGCTAAATCTCCAAGCTGGTATCAAGGAATGGAATATAAAAAATTTGCCCCAAAATATGATTTCTTTATAAAATGGAAAGAAACTCAAGACAATAATTATTATATTGAGTGTTT
>CAYYKZ010000004.1:12293-21229 GCA_964468455.1 uncultured Leptospirales bacterium
ATCAAAAATGGTTATTTCGCTCTGTGAAGCAAGAGTTCTGGCGATTCTCGCTGTCTGAATTATTGAATGCGGGAGGGTTTTAAGCTTCCGATCACGGTAAGTGCTAAGCTTAAGTTTTTCAACAATTTCATCCGCAACAATATTATCAGATTCACTGTAGGGGTTTAAAAATTTTTTGTTAAATAGCCGTCCGCTGAGTACAAAGTTGTACAGGGTAGCTTCCTCGTTCAGGCTGTACCATGATGATCTGCAAATAGCTGTTTGTTCTGAACGGGTGCGGGCGCTTAATTCTGATAATTCTGTATTGTTGATTTTTATGGAGCCGCGGTAATTTTTAAGTTCCCCGGAAAGTATTTCAAGAAGTATTGTTTTACCTCCGCCTGAAGGTCCCAGAAGACCGGTTATTTCCCCGTCCCGGATAGATACTGATATATCTTTAATTAGCTCTGTTCTGGATATTTTATAGGTAATATTTTTGATTTCCAGCATAATTAAAAGATATCCTTTACGGTTTTTACCGGTCAGTTTTTTCAGTTTCTGAATTGGTATTTACTGAATCAGTTATACCGGATTCCTTTTGAGTTTCAAGGGCATTGATAATTGGTTTCAGATATTTATCTTTCAGGGCTCTTTCTTTTAACTCCGGATAGTAGAGCAGATTTTTAATTGTCAATGCAGCTTTCTCTTTATCTCCTCTTCTTGCATAGGCGCTGCTTAAAAGGAGACGGTCATCATTGTTCAGGGAAATACTTTCGAAGATTTCAACTGCCTTGTCAATGTTGCCCAGATAGTAGTTTGACCTCGCAGCTATCAGCATTGCATTATAATCTTTTTTATATTTATTAAGTGTATCTGCTATGAGAAGTGATTTTGAATAATTCTTTTTTTCATAGTGCGCATTCATGAGTATGGTAAAAGCTTTTGAGTAAGTATTGATTACATCAGCATCATCTTTATCTACTGTATCATAAAGGCGGTCAAAATAGGATACATATTTCCAGTCTTTATTACGGTAATGTATACTGCCTGTCTGAAAAAGAATAAAAGGGTTATCCCTGGAAACAGATTCGGCCCTGGCAAGGGTTTTAAGGGCATTATCAAAATCGTTTTTTTTAATGTATATTGCAGAAAGAACAAGAACAGGATCCAGATTTTTATGTAAATTAACTGAACTAACTGCATCTTTTATATCTTCCTCAGCGCGGTCCAGATCTGAAAGATGGAAATAGCATGTTCCCCTTTTTATCAGGGTGTCGTATAATTGTGATTTCCCCATGAAACCGAAATCAATAGCATTGGAAAAATTTGAAGCTGCAGTCCGGTAGTTTCTGTTCTTAAAATTAATGTCTCCAACTATAAGCTGTATGTCGTAGTAAAAAGGTATTTTGCCGGCAATTTCACCCAGGTGATATAGTGCTTCATTTTCATTACGGTTTTTATATGCATTCATTCCAAGTTCAAAGCGTGGTGCCAGAAAATTACGGTCAAGGCTGATCGCTTCTTTGAAAAGTTTTTCAGCTTCGCTGCTGTTCTTTTTTTTCTGCATTTCTATTGCAGCATTATATTTCTCAATAGCATCCTGGTTGTTAGTCCAGAGGAGTTTATTTATTATGCTGTTTATTTTATTCTTGGCTGATGAGTCGCCTGTTTTCTGCCAGAGTTCTTTACAGTAAATAACAGTGCTGTTTAAGTCATTTTTTTCTTCGGAAAATATTATCAGGTTCCAGTAGGCATTCACCATGTATTTTTTAGTCATTTTTTTGGTAACAGCTGATTTGAAATACTCTGTGGCTTTATCATAGTTTTTTTCAATTTTTTCGATTTCACCCAGGAAGTAATAGGAGTCACCTCTCTCCGATATTTCGATATCTTTTAAGAAGAGCTCCCTGGCTTTTTCATAGTTTCTGTAAACATAGGCGTTTCTACCCCTTGAATGATACCCCTGAGAAAAAAGAGGAATAGAGAAGAGTATAATTATAAGTATCAGGATAATCTTTTTTTTCATGTTTAATCCACTTGTTTTTGATTATATTCCTAGCTTTATAATAATTGCAGCATTTGTCAAGTGTTATGAAGAAAAGGGGGATTTACCTCTTTAACAATTTCTTTTAGCAGGTTAAAATTTTCATGTTTAAAGCGGTAAAATCTATTGAGTGTCATAAACAAAAAATAAAAGGGGGCAGATTGTAATCCCGCAAAAGCATCTGCCCTAATACTCTTATAAATTCCTGATATTTTCCTCAATAAACCGGTCAATTGCATTTTCAGCTTTATCGGACCATTTTACAGCCTCATAAATATTATTACTGCCGATTTTTGAGTTGTTATCATAGGATGACCTTTTTTCAATGTCAGAGATAAAAATTGAGAAAATAAATTTTTTGCCGGATTGGGAATAGAAAAGACCGCTAAGTGCAGAGGCATAAAAAATCGTTCCTGTTTTTGCAAAAACTCTCATTGCTGTTTCGGGGCTGTCCAGCCTGGATGTCAGGGTCCCTTCCAGCCCGGACATGGGGAGGTAATAATCAATTTCTCTGCCATGGAGCTTATTTTTATCTGCATAAATCAGCAGTGCTGCAGTCTGTTCAGGGGTAACCCTTCCTGCCGGGGTAAGTCCTGAACCGTTCACCATTGAGAAGGCGGACCAGTCTATCTGCTTAAAATTTTTTCTGTAATAATTTTCTACAGGCTCCAATGACCCGTTGTATTCGTCTTTGTCCGTAATAATTGAAATTCGTGCTAAAAGTTCAGCTGATGTGTTATTGCTGTTATGAAGAATGTCTTTTACAATAGATGATATACTTCTGCTCTCTGATAAAGCGATTTCTTTTCTTCCGGAAGGAGCTTTCCCCGGTTTAGGATCAGGTATAGTAATACCATGAATTTTGCAGATTTTTTTGAATGTCAATGCTGTAAAAAGGGCAGGATTTTTAACAGGCAGATGCTGCCTCGGAATTATTTTTCTTTCAGGGAAAGACCAGATCTCTTTACCTGAATAAGTACTGTATCTGACGAGAGGATATGAATAAGGTCCGCTGTATGTTATAGCTCTATTCAGAGGGGTAGAGGGGACAAAGTCATATCCGGAAACGCGCCCCTCTCTGTCCTTAAGCTGGACTGAGTAAACATGGTTATTATTGAGGGTCAGAGCACTCAATCCCGTGTTGTACCCGGCTTCAGGCGACATGCTTTCATCAATCACTTCCCGGGAGGGGAAGAGGGATTCATCATAAAAGAAGTTGCCGGTTACATTTTTGATACCTTTCTGTTTCAGCTGTTTTACAATGTTATCAAGGCTGGAAACTGATAAAGAGGGATCGCCGGAACCCTTTAGGTATAAATTCCCGGTAAGGTTTTCATTTTTTATTTTTCCGGTATAAGATATTTCTGTAATGAATTTATCATCTTCTTTTAAATTATCCAGTGTGTAGATGGCTGTAAATAATTTTGTAACAGAAGCGGGGATAAAACTCTTTTTGCTGTTGTGCGCTTTGATTACTTTGCTTTCAGCAACATCATAGATTATATAACCGTAAGAAGATGAAGGGAAATCTCCCATTCTCTCATAGACTGTTTTGTTTTCAGGGATATTCAGAGATATATCTCCGGGATCTATCCCTTCTCCGCAAGCGGAAAATAATAGAATTATAATGAAAAGAGAAAAGACCGATATAATATGAATCCTATTTTTTATTTTCAATTTTATTTACCTTGTACATAATTTGATATTTTTGAACTGAATTTTTTCAATTATATAAAAATTAGTGGCAGGACGGTAAGTATAAGTCAAGACTTATAAAAATGTTTTTTATAACATGGACAGATATAGCGCATCTTTCCATGTATAATGTTTGACTTATAATACTTTAACATTAATTTGAATAATTATTATTCCGGAGGATATTTGTGTCATCACTTGTAAGATCAACGGGTATTGTAGCGCTTTCTACTCTGTGCAGCCGAATCCTTGGTCTGGTAAGGGATGTGCTGATGGCAGCAACTTTTGGAGCTGTCAGGACTGCGGATGTTTTTTATATAGCATTCATGATCCCTAATCTTTTCAGACGCCTTGTTGCTGAAGGTGCTTTGACAATTTCTTTTATACCTGTTTACACGGAAACCCTTTTAAAAGAAGGAGAAGATGAATCATTAAAACTGGCTCAAAAAACATTAACAATTCAGTTTTTTGCAATAATGGCAATTGTAATTCCAGGAATTCTTTTTGCTCCGCACTTTATGAAACTTTTTTTTGGTACAGGTGATACTGCCGAAATTTTTACACTCTCAGTCGGACTAACCAGGTTCATGTTTCCCTATCTTTTCTTTGCAGGTTTTGTTGCATTTGCAATGGGCTTTTTAAACTCCAGAGGACATTTTTTTGCACCAGCCTTTTCTCCTGTTCTTCTTAACATCGGCATTATTTTCGGGATAATTATTTTCAGGAATTTTTTTGATGAACCGGTTTATGGTGTTGCACTTGGTGTTCTTGTTGGCGGTGTACTTCAGCTTCTGCTGCAGATTCCATATATGATTAAAGAAAATTTCAAAATGAAGGTTTCATTTGACCTTAATCATCCGGGGATAAGAAAAATTTTCATGATGCTTGGACCTGCTATGTTCGGGATTGCCATTTATCAGATTAATGTTCTTGTTAGTAATCTTCTGGCAACAATGCTTCCAGAGGGGAGTGTTTCATATATTTATTATACAAGCAGGTTAACTGAACTTGTACTTGGAGTGTTTATTGTTTCAATAGGTAATGTTATTCTTCCTGAGATGTCGCGTCTATCTGTACTTGATGATAAGGGGAAATTCAGTAAACTTTTTTCAGATTCAGTTTCCTCAGCACTTTTTCTTGCAGTGCCGGCTTCTGCGGCTTTGATAACTGTTGGACTCCCTGTAATTTCAGTGGTCTTTATGAGAGGGCGTTTTTCATTTGCAGATGCTGAACTTACACATTTTTCTCTTATTTATGCAAGTCTTGGCATAGTATTTGTTGCTATATTGCGCATACTGGTTCCTGCATTTTATTCAATGAAAGATACAAAGACTCCGGTTTATTCTTCAGCAGTGTCCCTTATAATTAATGCTTCACTTGGGTATGTGCTGATGCATACATCCCTGAAACATGCGGGCTTGACTCTTGCCGGAAGCATTGCTGCAGCAGTACAGGTAATAATACTTTTTTCTGTTCTTAATAAGAGGGTTGGCAAAATTGATGTCAGAAAAATATTATTTTCATTTGTGAAATTTCTTACAGCAGCTGCTTTAATGGCAGCTGCTGTAAGTCAGATTGCGAAGTTTTCGGACTGGGAGCAGGGGAGTTTTGTTTCCAGGTTATTATTTCTGTTTTTAATAATAATAACCGGTTCTGCTGTATATTTTACAGCAGCCTACCTTTTTCGCTCCGGTGAAATTATTTATATAACAGAGAAAATTAAAAAAAAGCTATTTTAATTTTTCAGCTGCCTTAAGAGCCAGAGCTGCTATTGTAAGGCTTGGATTTACCGAGCCTCCTGAGGGCATAACACTGGCGTCAATAACATAGAGATTCTTCATTCCCCATACTTTACAGTTTTCATCAACAACTGAATCTGCCGCATCAGTTCCCATTCTGCATGTGCCAAGGCCATGGGAGAATGTTTCTATGGGCATGGAATAAAAGAACAGGGCTCCTGCTTTTTTTAATATTTTTTTAGCTTCAGAGTATAATGCATCCCTGGCTTCCATATCCCGTTTACTGTATCTGTGAAATACCTGCATTTCCGGTGTGCCGTATTTATCAGTTTTTGAATGATCTATGAATACTCTGTTGTTGTGATGAGGTGTATCTTCAGCAATGCATAACAGGTTTATAAGATAATCTGATACTATTGCTGCAGCATTTTTAAGACCAAATGGAGCATTGGCTTTTATTACGCCCTTTCCTATACTGGAAACATCCTGTATTAAACCCCATGTTCCCTCAGGTTTTTTCTTCCCTTCAGGGTCACCATAGTAAAAATCAGGTATCCCTATCTGCTTCTGAAGTGTTTTTTCCGGATTTGATTTAGAAGGGAATATACCTGCAACAACGCCATTAATATGCCGCATGAGATATCTTCCAATATTATTATTTCCGGTAATTTTATCAATTTCAGAAACAAGGAGCAGATGGGGTGATGCCAGTGCACCTGCGGCTACAATAATATTATCCCCTTTTATTGTCAGTTTTTCATTTGTCCGTTGTTCAACAATTTCCACTGAAACTGCTTTGTTCTTTTCAGTATTGATTTTTGTTACTCTTGTTTCCGTTAGAATGTGAATGCCTTTTTTCTCTGCTTCAGGAAGAATTGTTACAGCTAAATCGTTTTTAGCTTCAATTTTACAGAGGTAGTGGTCGCAGGTTGAGCAGAGAATACATTTTTCCTTCCCATGTTTCCCGCTGAAATTGATGGCCATGGGAAGAAAAAAGGGGTGAAGTCCAAGCTCCTCTGAAGCGTCCCATAGTTTTTTAGACGGTGATGAAAGTTTTGTGCTTGGAGGCTGGGGATAGTCACCTTTGATTGGAGGTTCTGTTATATCCTTACCTTTTATTCCTGCAATGCCCAGCAGTTTTTCCGCCTTTTTATAATAAGGCTCCAGTTCTTTGTATCCGTAGGGCCATGCGCAGGATGAGTCCCTTTTGTCACCGGTCTCTGACGGGGTTCCATGGAAATCATCTTCACGCATCCTGAAAGATACGGCACCATATAGAGTAGACATGCCGCCCACAGTTTCATCGGGCCACATTACATCAATCTTCCCCTGCTTCTGGTCAACATAAAAGGGGGTTTCCCCTCTGTACATCGGGTTTTCAAGATGAAGCCTTACTTCGTCCCAGCAGGAATTGTCCCTTACAGGCCATTTACCTTTTTCAATTACAAGAACATCTTTTCCTTTAGATGCGAGTGTATGCGCAGTCATTGCGCCGCCGAAGCCTGACCCGATTATTATATAATTATATTTTTTTTTAAGATTCATTTTGTCCTCATTACTGTTTAATTCTTTATTGTAAATTAAAAACAGCCGGTTTTAGTTCCGGCTGTTCAGTTTCAGGTATCTTTAATTATTTAAAGGGCCAGATGCCGACCTGATAGAGGCGTACCAGAAGCACAAGATAAGCCCCTCCTTCAAGTATCCATGTCCAAGCCTGCTGGTATGTTCCTTTAAAACTTACCCAGCCGAAATAACCTGTATCAGCCCAGAGATTGAAAGTGTATCTTTTTTGTGAGAGGGGCAAAAAAAGCGGCAGTCCCACACTGCTTGGCATATCAGCCAGATAATGCAGGAAGATACTAAGCCAGAAAATTATTCCCCAGCCGGGGTTTATGAGCCAGACTATCAGTCCGGCCAGGAATCCTACAATTATTGAGTGAGACCATGTGCAATGAAATTTTTTGGGAGCAAGTCCTGCCATTATAAGGAATCCGTCAAAATTAGGAAATTCATGAGCAATTATTGCAACAAGAATACTTTCAAGTGAAAAAGCGTCTATTTGTCCGTTTGTTAATTCCGGTGCGAATGATGATATGGTTAATGCTACTGCTACATGTCCAAGCTGCATTTAGTCCTCCAGTATATTTAAAAAATGGTTCGTGTCTTCAAGATTTTCAAAATAATAATCCGGCTTTTCATCCAGAAGCTTCTCAGCCGGAACCCACCCTGTACCTACAGCAACAGATAAAGCTCCTGCGTATTTAGCGCAGCGTATATCATATACTGTATCTCCAATAATATAGGTTTTCGAATAATCCATATCTTTCTGAAAGAGCTCCGCGACCCGTTTTTTTGCCACTTCAGGAAGCAGATTCCTTATGGGAGCATCATCTCCAAATGCTCCAAAAGAAAAATAATGGTTAAGTTTATGACTATCAAGTTTTATTCTTGCGCTGCGCTGAAAATTTCCGGTTAACAGCCCAAGAAATATATCATCTCTTGATGAAAGTTTCTCCAGTATTTCAGTAATCCCGGGGAAAAGAGTAACATCAAATTTGTGTATATTCCCGGCAAGATGAAAGAAATATCGCTCCTTGAGGTTTTCAGTTTTTTCTTCTATTTCCTTATGGGAAAAACCCATTATCTCGAGAGATTCTTTAAGTATAACAGGATCGGTTTTACCCTGGAAATCGAGCTTTTCCATCCTACCCGGTGTCCCGAATACCTCTCTGGTAGCCTCAATAAGAGAGGCCCTTCCGGCGCTGTTGCAATTAAGAATTGTCCCGTCAATGTCAAAGAGAACAGTTTTAATTGTTTTGCCCCTTTTTTGCTTCTTCCATAACTTTGGCTACCTGATCTGCCGGATCCTCTTCCTGTATGTAAAAATTAATTTTACTGTACATCTTCTTTATTTCATTTGAATAGGGGTCAAAAAGCATTGCAATCCCCATTGCCGGGAAAAATGATATAAAATAAAGAAGTACACTTTGAGCTGCGGTAAAAGGTCTGTCATCCACTTCAAATATTAGAATAACCAGAATTGAAAGCATCCCGCTGAAAATTAATGCAAGTATAGGCGTTCTTTTTAACATAATATTTCCTTTAAGTTTAGTTATGGTATATTTAATTATCCGGTAAAATGATTCAATAATTTTTTTATTTTTTATGATGTTTAATGTTTAAGGGTCAGAGCATCTTTTTTTTATTTAAAATCGTATTTGATTATGTCTCAGCCGCGCCATTTAGTCATTAATTTATGAATAGTTGTTTTACCGGCCGGATCATAAAATTAATATTTCTGATATTGCTTTACAAATAATAATATAAGAATCAAATGGTAATGTACTGTAATTTTTGAAGGTTTGATTGTATGACAAAAAATAGTTTTAGAAAAAGAAAAAAGGATGTTTCCAGGTTTTACATGGAGCTCCTGCCTCTTGAGGTTTTTCCGGAAGAGTCCATACTGCATGAGTTTAATA
>CAYYKZ010000005.1:0-18655 GCA_964468455.1 uncultured Leptospirales bacterium
GGTACGGGGCTTCAGGTGCATCTGCTCTGCAGGGTGAGATTCATACTGTACACCCTGCAGAAATATTTTTTTAATAATACCTGCTTCACTTGTCTCTTATGAAAAACAGGTTTTCCCCGCAAAATTCTGCTGCAACATTTTATGCCATTGCAAGGTTTCCCGAAACTTCCGGATTAAGATTACCCTGAGCTGCCAGAGCCTGAACCGGATTACCCGCAATGGAACCTGATAAACTGCTGCCTGCAGCTGCCGCTTCTTCAATTCCTGCAGTGCCCACAATAGCGGTTCGGAAGCCCGAATAAAATTTATCAATACTTTTCCCTAGAGCATCGGACTCTGCTGATAAGTTTCCGGAAATTTCTTCAAAGACCCGGGGATCAATCTTCTCTCCAGCTAAAAGATCCTGCCCTGTTTTTTTCAGGCGTCCCAACTCCTCATAAAGGTCGGTTCTCTTTTCAGCCTGTTCAGGAAGCGGAACTTTGACAGGCGATGACATCACGCCGCCGTAATCAGCAATATCAGCTTCAATAAATGAAACCTGTTTGCGCACTTCAAAGGTATCCACCTCTCCTGTTGTAAAGGCCTGGCTTGCCACAGACTGGAGTCTGGCAGAAACTGTAATAGCCCTCTGTATCAGGTTTCTGGAAACCTGGGCTATTATTAATGCGTCAATCTGCGACCTCTCCCTTTGAAGGCCCCTTGATACTTCATTCTGAATTCTGGAATCTGAATTTCTGTTCTCCGGCTTTGCTGCAGAAGTGAGACTTTTCCCTGAATTAATATCAGGAACCCGGCTGTTTACTGAGTTAACATCCACTGTTATTTTCATAATTATACCCCTCCCTGGTATAATGCCCATATTCAAGATATCAATATTTAATGTGAAAAGTCAATTTTTTTTATCTCCTGAGCTTTCTATATATAAAAAATACCAGTTTATTTCCTGTTTCAGCAGCAGCTGAATTAATGGATTTTAATTGACCTTTTTAACATTTTATGTCACCTTAACATAATCATATCAACAAGGTCACAGGTAATAATCATGCTCTTCACCCTAAAGAGGTTTGCAGTAATATCTCTGTTATTATTTTCCGCTTTACCGGCATATTCCTCCATGGCGGTTTTCCCCTACAGAGTTTCAGGCAACACAGGGATTTCCGGCGAAGAGTATGCGCGTCTCCTCTCCCTGACAGCATTGCTGGTTAAGCAGATTGAGGTTCAGTCCCCACATGAAACATCAATAGGAATGAGAGACCTTGGCATCAATCCCGACTCCCAGTCAGCTGATGACCTTGAAATATTCGGGAAAAAATACAGGCTTTCATATATACTCACAGGAACCCTCAGCAGGAAAGGGGGAAATTTTGTTACGGAAAATATACTCTACTCAGTAAGAGGAGGGCGGATTATAGCCAGGTTCTCATCCTCAGACAGGGATCTTTTCCGCGGTGCTGAAAAAAGTATAAAATCATCACTTCTTGATATACCGGACAGAGCGGATAAGAATCGGGCTACTGAAACCGATATTGCAGTACTAATAGACCTTTCCTATTATATAAACACTGAATGGAATGATGTAAAAAACTCCATTATTTCAATGGCATCCAATCTTATTGAACAGAACAATTATAACACCAGAATATACATACTCCCTTACTCTGACAGGAAATCATTTGAAAGCGCTGCTATCTATTCAAATTCAATTATACAGCTTAAAAAAGGACTCAATTCATTAAACCCTGCAGGCTCTCCTGATAAAAATAACATGGCCAGGGTACTCAATTATTCGATAAAAAATATCAAATGGAGGTCATCTGCCCTTAAAAAAATTATTATCATAAACAACTCCTCTGCTGAAGGCCTTTTTTTCCCGGAAAAATCAGCCTTTGAAGCAAAAGGAAAAAACATTGTCATTGATGTGATAAGCGGCGGAAGAATTATTGATAAACAGAATTCCCTTGAACGGCTTTCAGATATCACAGGCGGATCTTCATACAACATATCATACCAGCAGAAGGTTTATGATACCTCAGGAGCGGGATATAATCTCTACATGGAAAGATCCCGGGTTTTTCAATCACAGGCCCTATTCCATCAATGGCGGAAAGGCCTTTTAAAAAAGGGGAAGCCCTCTTTAACTGCAAGCGGACCTGAAGAAATATTCCATCAGCATAAAGAGGTGTCACCGGACAGGATTGCGGAAATTTTTTCACAATCTTCAGACAGTAGAATAATACAGAAGGATTCTATTTCAACAAATTTAAATACAATTATTTCATCAATAACTTCGGACATGTCAGGTAATGATTCACCTATCTTTACAGGAAAAGCCCTTATTTATTCAGGGACTATTTCCCTATGGATAAAAGTTTCAGGAGATTCTCTAATGGCTGATTTTGAAAAAATGGAGGAGAGGGGGTTCTATAGCACCTTCCCATTTTATATCCGGAAATCTTTTTCAGAGCCTTACGGCGTTGAGCTTGTTCCAGTAGACAGGAAAATAGAAAAAGGATTTATTCCGGATTCAGGTATTGCTGATATTGAAGATATAATTAAACATCCTGAAAAATATACAACAGGAGGGATCGGCTCCCCCCCTGTCTGGTTTATTGAATTTAAAACTGAAAAAACTGAACGATTTGGAGCAGGAAAAGATATAAGGGATTAACCCTGGTTCTTTATCTGTTTTGCCAGATAGTCGGCAATCATGGAATCATACCCTGAAGTTGCTGTATAAACCTTAAAAGCAAGTGTCATGTTTGTTTTATATGATACCTCCCCTGCACTGCTCTTCATTTCAGAGAGTACAATGCTGTAGTCCGCAGGATCAGTGATTACTGTTACACTCTGAAAATTTTTTGCAGCAGATCTGAGCATAGCAGGCCCGCCAATGTCAATATTCTCAATAGCATCTTCAAATGTGCAGTCCGGTCTGGCTATAGTCTCCTTAAATGGATAAAGGTTAACAACAACCATATCAATCGGTTCAATTTCATGCTTTTTCATTGTCTCTACATGTTCACTGTTCCCTCTAAGGCCAAGGAGACCGCCATGTATTCTGGGATGAAGGGTCTTAACTCTTCCATCAAGCATCTCAGGGAATCCCGTGTGCTCAGACACATCCTTAACAGTAAGTCCCGAATCTCTCAGTGCCTTTGCTGTTCCCCCTGTGGATATAAGCTCCACACCCATTTCTGCCAGCTCCGCTGCAAAAGCGGTAATTCCTGTTTTATCAGAAAGACTTATAAGTGCTCTTTTAATTTTTGCCATTATTACACCTTTAAATATTTAATTTCAATTCAGTTAAAATTTATAATCAGGATGCGTCAATAAAAAATAACCTGACAACCCCCCTTTATTACGCATAACAGAACAATAGCTGCTGAATAATGACTACCTCCGCCTTTTTAAGTAATAAAAAAATTTTATATATCCGTAATTTTTGATTGTTCTTATACTGGAAACGAATCTATATGATTTCAATATGAAAAAATTTTTTATGAAATCGGGCCTGCCCACAGGCTTCATGCTCGCCACTTTTGCGACAATAATATGGTCATGGAACTATATTATTGCACGAGGCCTTCATGATGCCATACCCCCTTCATCACTGGCCTTTTACAGATGGCTTGTTGCCTCAGTTGTGCTTGCTCCAATTGCCCTGAGAAAAAGCATAAGGGAATACGCGGTTATAAAAAGAAATGCTAAATATATAGTCACAACAGCCTTTTTCGGAGTTACCGTATTTAACACTCTGATTTATCTGGCAGGCCGGACAACAGAGGCCATTAATCTTTCACTAATAGCCATTTCATCTCCCATATTTATAATAATATTTTCACTCATAGTTTTTAATGAAAAAATAAATATTAAAAAAATTACCGGAATCACAGTTACAATCACCGGAATACTGATTCTTCTTACACGAGGGGATATCTCTGTTCTTTTAAATATATCTTTTGCCGCAGGAGATCTATGGATGCTCATTGCAGCAATGACCTTTGCTGTTTATTCAATTATGGTAAAAAGAAGACCGGATGAATTAAGCAGGACTTCATTTCTCTTTTCAACCTTTACTGCAGGCCTTTTCTTCCTTCTTCCTTTTTATATCCTTGATCTGATTTTATATCCCTTCCCCTTTTTTAATGCGGAATTGACAATATCCGTTCTTTATATAGGGATATTTGCATCTGTTGCAGCTTTCTTTTTATGGAACAGGTCAATAGAGATCATTGGCCCCTCCAATGCAGGCCTGATATATTATACCCTTCCCCTTTTCAGCACTTTGTGGGCAATACTTTTTCTCAATGAGACTGCAGAGGCTATCCATTTTATAAGCATGACAATGATACTTACAGGGATTATAATAGCAGGCGACAATGATAAAAAGTTGACAAAGATACCCCCTGATTAAAACTGTAATTAATTTATAAAAAGTTCATTAATAATACCTTAAATGTATTTTTCTGGTTATATTACTGTTACTATTTCAGTTCTTTAAAGGTTAACAAAATGTCAAAGGGCCGTAAAAATTATTTTGATGAAATGAAAAAAAGAAAAATCGGAGATGGATTTTTTGAGCATATTTTCCGATTAATATTTTTCGCAATACTCCTTACTATTGAAGGTATTTTCAAAAAGCTCAATGAATTGAGATTCCGGCTGGGTAATTTCATATCAGGACGAAATTTTTCCCGCATAATTGCCAGATACAGGGCATATAAATCTTCAATACATCACGTACTGGAAAAGCCATTCTACAGAGGGAAATTCAGGGAACATCTGCTTGAAATTAAAGACCGCTTCTTTACAGACCGGGATAAAAATCTGATCTTCGGCTTCCGTGAATCTACTCAGAATATTGTACTGAAGTCAAAAAGCGCTCTAAGCAGATTCAGAGGGTATACTCTAAGTATGGGTAAAAAATACTTCAAAGCTGCACCGGTTTTCAATATAACCAGAAATTATTCTGCTTCCTTTTTTACTTTTTTCTTTAAACGGGATAAAACATCTGCAAAGACGGGTATACTTTTAAAAAATATGAAGAATAACAGGGAATACCTTAAAAACATTACAGATGGTTATAAAAAATTTATGGCCCATGCCTTTACAAAATTCTATTCACAGGATTTCAAATCCAAAGTAGCCGTACATCACACTGCTCAAATGAAAACTTTCAGGAAAAATGTTGAGAAACTGCTTAAGTCCATGGAAAAACTTGAGAAGAAACAGCTGAAAAGCGCTATTGAGCAGTCAGGACACTGATTTTTTACGGAAAAACTTATAAGTTAAATAAACAATAATTATAACTATAACTGTTCCTACAGTATAGTTATAATTGGACAGAAGCTTTGAAATCCCGGATTGAACCGCTTCCCAGTTGTCACCTATTGTGAATCCCGCATATATCCAGATTAAATTCCACACCATAGCGCTTATAAGAGAAAGAAAAAAAACCGGAATAATTTTAAGGCCGCATATCCCTGAAACAATTGATATAACAGACCTCAGCCCTGGCATAAACCTGTTTAAAAAAACTATTAAATAACCATATTTTCTGAACCATTTTTCCGCAGATTCAATTTTTTCTGCAGGGAAAAAGCTGAAATCCTTTTTAACAAAAAACTCTCTTTCAAGGAATCCGCCCAGAAGAAAAAGTATAATGAATCCTGCAGTACTCCCTGCTGTAGTAACAAAATAGACCAGAAAAAAATCAAGCCTCCCTGTTCCTACCAGAAATGCTCCGAATGCTGTTATTGTATCACCCGGAATAGGAGGGAATAAATTCTCAAAAAGAGCGGCAATAAATAAAAAAAAGTAGATTAAATTATTTTCCAGAGGCATAAGAAAATCTATTAACTGAGAAAGCAGGCTCTCCATCAGTA
The DNA here is from genome assembly GCA_964468455.1 of uncultured Leptospirales bacterium. Taxonomy (GTDB): domain Bacteria; phylum Spirochaetota; class UBA4802; order UBA4802; family UBA5550; genus JBBAGC01. The sequence goes on from CAYYKZ010000005.1 coordinate 5,886, forward strand.
CCGCCACTTAATTTATAATTAAAAATACCAGCCTGTAATTTTGCTAATATTTAATAATATCCACCGGCTGCAGATTTTATCACTGCTTACGTACTGGTTATCATATGTTTTTACAAGTAATATTTTCCCCCGGATATGCAGGAAATTATCTGATTTCAAAAATCATCAGTCACTGATTTATCATTTTTTACAGAAAAAATTATACTTACATTTTTAATATACTATATATAATTTACTTGAAAAAAGTAACAAGTTTGTATTATTATCCATAAATTATTCCTGAACCTTATTCTGTATGAAAATTATATCATTCCTCTATAAAACGCGGAAAGATATAATTTTTTTTTACACTAAAATAATCGTTTCAGGAATTAACATTCAAAATTATCACAAAATTTACTGGAGCAGCTTTCATTTACTCAAATATGAAGAATTGATAATTCCACGGTATTTATCCTCTCATTAGCCGATGATATTAATTCCTCTTCCAGAATCAAAAAAAATAAATAAAAAAAAGTAATTGTGTAATCCCAGGAGGTTAAGGGTGACTATTGATTAAAAAATTCTAAATGAAGAAAACAGAAAAAAACTCACCGCTTTAAACAATGAAAAGGCAGCCCGCATTATTGAAAAATACATAAACCTGTGCAGGCCTGCAAAAGTAACTGTAATAACCGACTCGCCTGAAGACATAGAATATGTCAGAAACCTGGCTGTGCAGAACGGCAAAGAAACTAAACTGAAAATGAATGGCCACACTGTTCATTTTGACGGATACAATGATCAGGGGAGTGATACAAAAAATACACGGATATTAATCACTCCTGATATGACACTTACCGAGGCATTGAACCCCATGAACAGGGAGGACGGAATTGAAGAGGTTCATAAACTCATGGATGGGATAATGGAAGGAAAAGAAATGCTTGTTCGTTTTTTCTGCCTGGGCCCGTTAAATTCCCGTTTTTCAATTTCCGCGCTCCAGATAACCGATTCCGCCTATGTTGCCCATAGCGAGGATATTCTTTACAGAACAGGCTATGAGCAGTTCAAAAACCTCAACGGTTCACCCGATTTCTTTTTCTTTATCCACTCAGCAGGCGAACTTGATGAAAGAAAAAATACTAAAAATTTAAAAGACAGAAGAATCTATACTGATGTCCTTGAAGGGGGGGTTTACACAGTAAACAATCAGTATGCAGGAAATAGTGTAGGCCTGAAAAAACTTGCCCTGCGCCTGGCTATTTATAAAGCAAGTAATGAAGGATGGCTCACAGAACATATGTTTATAATGGGAGCAAAACCTGAAGGTAAAAACCGGACAACATATTTTACCGGCGCATATCCCAGCGCATGCGGCAAAACCTCCACAGCTATGATCCCGGGACAGCTTATCGTAGGCGATGATATTTCATATATAAAAGAAGGTGAAAACGGAAAAGCATATGCTGTTAATATTGAACAGGGAATTTTCGGAATAATTGAAGATGTGAATCCTGTTGATGATCCATTAATATATAAAACACTTACAACTCCCAGAGAACTTATTTTTTCCAATGTCCTTGTTAATAATGATGTCCCCTACTGGCTCGGCATGGGGAAGGATATACCGGAAGAAGGAACAAATTTTTCAGGCCAATGGAATAAAGGGAAAACAGACACTACGGGAAAAGAAATTTCAGCTGCTCATAAAAACGCCCGATACACTATACGCTTAAGTGAACTTGAAAATGTTGACCCCGCGCTTAACGATCCTGAAGGTGTGCCTATCAGCGGATTTATTTATGGAGGAAGAGACTCTGATACATCCGTTCCTGTATACCAGAGCTTTGACTGGGACCATGGTGTTTTTATAGGTGCCACAATTGAATCTGAAACAACAGCAGCAACAATCGGACAGTCCGGAATAAGGACAGCAAGCCCCATGGCCAACATGGAATTTTTAACTATTCCTCTGGGGAAATATCTGGAAAGCCATTTCAAGTTTGGCGCTAAGCTTAAAAATCCGCCGCTTGTTTTTTCAACAAATTATTTTTTAAAAGAAGACGGATCCTTTATCAATGACAAGGTCGATAAAAAAGTCTGGATACTCTGGATGGAGGGACGGGCTCATGGAGAGTACAGGGCAATAAGAACACCCATAGGGTTTATACCTGAATTCCATGATATAAAAGATCTTTATAAAAAAATATTCGACAAAGATATAACTGAAAATTTTTATAACAAACTCTTTTCAATCCGGGTTGAGAAATTTCTGGAAAAACTTGACCGTGTTGAAAAAATGTACAAAGCCGAAATTATGGTACCGGATAAGATGTTTCAGATTCTTTATAAAATCCGGGATGACCTTAAAGCAGCTCAGTTAAAGTATGGCATGGACATTATTCCCCCATACAAATTCCTGTAAGGCAGACAAATATACCGTTATTAAAATATAACTTTTGTATCGGCTAATCTCACTGTAAAGATAATAAATTCCGATTCATCCCCTGCTTAATGCAGGGGATGAATCCAGCAATAAAACTTCATAATTATTCCGGATAATAATAAGTAACCATCTGCCTCATTGTTTAAAGTAAACATTATTTTTTCTCACATAAAAATCATCTCGCAGGGAAACTGCTTGAAAATATTCAGTATTCAAATGTAATAATAACTATGAAGAGATTATTATGCTACGGTGATTCCAATACCTGGGGATACAGGCCTGCGGATGGCTCAAGATACAGTAAAGATGTAAGATGGCCCATACTTATGTCCAGGTATCTTAAAGATGGTTACAAAATAATTGAAGAGGGACTTAACGGACGCACCGCACTAAATCTTTACCCAGGGTATGACGCAGCTAATGGTATTGACTGCATAAAAAAAATAATAGGAAAACATGTTCCGGTAGATATTGCCATTATTTTCCTTGGCTTAAACGATATATTTGCCGCACCTGATGAACCTCTCTGGAAAATAACTAATGCCATTGAGGAAATAGCTGAAATAATAAAGAATGCAAATAACTCCTCCGGGTTCCATTCACCTGAAATTATTTTAATTGGATTACCGGAAATAAACTTATCTCCTGATGAAGCTCAATTTTATGAAATAGCAATTAACAAAATTCATGCCTTTTCCCAACTGCTGGCTCAATCCGCATTAAACCGGGATTACCATTTTATTGATATATACGGCAGAATCAAAACCAGTTCACTTGACGGAACACATCTTGATGAAAGTGAGCATAAAAAGCTTGCGCAAATTACTGCAGATTATTTAAACAGGTTATTATGAACATTAAAAAGGACAGCATTTTATTTAACATTAATTTACAGATTATTTTTACTGTAACATTAATTGCAGTAATGGGTGTTTCATCAATCACTCCCGCTTTCCCCACAATTGCAAGGGAACTTAACCTTACCTCAAAGGAGGTTAACCTTCTAATTGTAGTATTCACAATCCCGGGAATCTTTCTTTCACCACTCCTTGGTATAATGGCAGACAGGTTCGGCCGTAAAAAAGTGCTGGTCCCATCCATACTTATTTTTTCTATCTGCGGTACTTCATGCGCATTCGTAAGCGACTTCAATACCATTCTCATTTTACGCTTTTTTCAGGGAGCAGGAGCTGCTTCATTAAGTTCACTTAACCAGACAATTATAGGGGATGTTTTTCCAGGGAGGGATAGAATCACAGCAATGGGTTTCAACAGCTCTGTATTAAGCCTCGGAACAATGCTCTACCCCTCGATTGGAGGGGCACTTGCACTTTTAGGCTGGAACTACCCATTTCTCCTGTCAATAGCCGGATTCCCTGTGGCATTCCTTGTTGCAACAAAACTCAATAACCCTGAGCCTCAAAAAAACGGGAAAATAGGACATTATCTTTCATCATCCATAAAACTTATGATGGGAAAGGAGGTGCTTGCCCTTTACTTTGGAACCCTTTCAGGATTTGTTCTTCTCTATGGAGTGATGCTGGCATTTTTCCCCTATTACATGCATGAAAATTTTCAGGCTACACCGTTTCATATAGGATTAATAACTTCTGCTGCTTCAATTGGATCAATTATAGGCGCTTTTAACATGGGAAGGCTTTCTCGTCACTTCTCATCCAAGAAGCTTCTTGTTACAGCTTTTCTCCTCTATACGCTGTCATTGATTCTTTCGTCATTTGCAGTCAATATGGTTCTTTTTATTGTTCCTGTTTTTATCTACGGTTTTGCCAATGGAATACTTATACCTAACATACAGACACGCATCTCAATAATAGCGCCTGCTGAATACAGAGGAGCATTTATGTCTATAAATTCCACTGTTCTTCGCCTGGGACAAACAGCAGGTCCTTTTTTATCAGGTATTATTTTATTTAACCAGGGGAGCAGAGGAGTTTTTCTATGGGGGATCCTATTTGCGTTCTTTACTTCAATAATTCTGATGATAGCAGTTCCGGGGAGAGGGGAAATAGATTCGGATCATAACAACTAATGTGGAAATATATTAGTTACTGTTTTCTTTAAAGAATGATATTATTTCGCTGTCACAGCTGCAGGATGCCAGCTTCTCCAGCATCTCATCATCATTTACAACTTTTTTAAGCATTTCCCCTCTGCAGTCTGTATCCATATGTCTGAATGACTCATCTGTTTTAAGGATCTCCCTGCCTCGCCTTAACACCTTAAGCATATTATCAACTTCACAGGGGATCATATCCTCAAGCATTCTCCTTAATTTCCCCGCCATTGCCGGTGATGCTCCGCTTGTTGAAAGTGCAATAATAAGATCACCTCTTCTTACAAAAGAAGGAACATAAAAACTGCAGTTAGGAGGATCATCAACTGCATTAACAAGAATGCCCATCCCTTCTGCCTCTGCATAGACAGATGAATTAACATCCCTGTTATCAGTTGCGGAAAAAACAAGTACTGCGCCCTGCAGGTCCCCCTTAATATACTTCCTTTGAACCAGTTCTATCCTGTTCGGATTCATCCGGTTCATCTCTATTATTTCAGGAACAAACTCCGGAGAAATCACTCTTACAACAGCACCAGCCTCAAACAAGTCTGAAATTTTACGTGCAGCTACAGAGCCCCCCCCTATTACCATTGCAAGCCTGTTTTCCAGATTCATCATAACAGGATAAAGATTCATTATCTTCTTAGCTCCTCAGGGACAGGGAAATCCTCACCCCTCTCTTTGAGCATTGCCTTTTTATCATCATCAAGGCCTATCTCTTCATCGGTAATATAACACTGCGGATCAGGGGCCCAGAAATCATTATGTGCCCTGAATCCTCTTACACGCATAGATCCTGTACATAAATCCTTATAAGCGCAGAGGGAACATCTCCCCTTAATAAATTCAGACTTATTCTTAAGCCCTTTCATGAGAGAATCAGATTCATCCATCCATATGTCACCGAAATTTCTCTCCCTGATATTCCCGAATGTATAGTCCTGCCAGAACTGGTCAGGGTGAACATTCCCGTTAAAGTCTATATTCCCTATGCCTACTCCTGTAGAGTTTGCAGCACCGCCGTTCCATTTAAGAAGATCGTAAACCTCATCCGCGCCTGGAAGATTTTTCTCCTTCATCTTCAGGTAAAGGTAAACCCCGTCTGCATGATTATCTACAGTAAGTATATTTATATCAAGTCCCCTGGAAAAATAATCAGCAGTTCTTTCCAGAATAATATCCATTGCGTCCCTTGACTCCCTGTGGGAAAGATCATCACCATACATTGATGTACCCCTGCCGGAATATACAAGGTGATAAAAACAGGCCCTGTTGATCTCTTCTTTCTCTATAAAATCAAAGATCCTGTGCAGATCCATATAATTTCTTCTCGTAAGAGTAAGACGAAGCCCCACACGCTGTTCCACTGCACGGCAGTTATCAAAGCCCTTCATTGTCCTTGCAAATGCACCCTGAACACCGCGGAAGGTATCATTGATATCCTCCATACCATCCAGGCTTATTCCGACGTAAACAACCCCTGAATCTTTAACAAGCTGAGCTGTATCCCTGTCAATTAGAGTACCGTTAGTTGAAATTACAGGACGTATATTTTTCTTCGCAGCATACTCAAGAAGAGTAAAAAGATCCTTTCTCATAAAAGGTTCGCCGCCGGAGAAAAGAAGTGAAGGGATACCAAAATCAGCGAGTTCATCAATAAGCCTTAACCCTTCTTCTGTAGAAAGTTCATTGTCATATATTTTATTATCAGAATCTGTATAGCAATGGACACATCTTAAATTACAGGTCCTGGTTGAATTCCATACAACAATGGGCCGCCTTTCCCTTGCTGATGCAACAATTCGATGAGGAGAATTACCATGGCAGTCAGGCCCTGACTTAGTCCCGTATCTCAGTCCGTCCCCTGTTGAAGTGCCTCCGCAATAAAGCTTCCCTATATCAATCATAGTTTTCCCTCTTCCATTTTGTAAATTCGTCTGAAAAATACTGTACCCTGGTTTTTTTAAATTCTCTTAAAGAATTAAGAACCAGGTAATCATCTATACCGCTTTTCTCTGAAAGATCATTAACAATTCTCTTAAGCTCATCATCTGAACGTGCATGTATCATGGCAAATAACGGGTATTCCCATTTCCCCGGATATATGGTGCGCAAATATAAATGGGTTATTGCATTATTTTTACTGAAAATATCCGGATTAAAATTTGCACCTGTTTTCCATGCAGTCATTGCATTTGAAGTATATCCTGCCTCCCTGTGACGGAGAACAGCGGCATATCTTCTCATTACACCTGATTCAAGAAACATTTTAAAATTATCTATTAATTCATTAACACTTATATCTGTATTATTACATTCAATCAGCCCGGCAAAGGGATTTTTCCCCACCGGAAGATCCTGCTGCAGAAGAAAAATGCTTTTTTTCATGCTTTCAGTAAAATCAGAATCCAGCCTGTTTTTTTTCCCCGAAGTATTAATACCCGGCATATTATTTACAGCGGAATTACCAAGATCAAGGATTACACCTATTTTAAAAAGTTTTTCATTTTTCAGTACCAGGTAATCATCTGCCCCGGACTTGCGGAAAATAACTGACAGCGATTTTTCAAATGCCTCAGGACTCTCTTCAGCAAGGGTAAACCAAATGTTAAAATCATGTTTTCTAAGATAATTGTGGCTTACACCGGGATGGGAATTAATTACTGCAGCAGCCTGCTCAAGATTCTCATCTTTTACCTTAAAAGAGACAAGGCTTAATTTATAGCCCAGGGATTTACCTTCAAATATTCCTGCAATATTTCTTATTATCTTACGATCTTTAAGATTTCTTACTATTTCAAGAACAGTCGATTCATCCAGGCCTGCGGATTCACCAATATATTTATACGGCTCTGCAACAGGGGGAATCCCCTTCTGAAGAATCTCCAGTACTACTGACTCCTCTGGTTTAAACTCCATGGTGTTAACCCCTTTTAACAGGGTTATGAAGACAGAAAGGCTCTTCCTGAAGATAGTCGCCTGTTGCGTAATATGCCCTTGCCCTGCATCCTCCGCAAACTCCTTTATATTCGCAATCCCCGCATCTACCCTTAAGGGCATTAAAATCCCTTAAAGACTCAAAGAGTTCCGATGTTTTCCATATTTCCGGGAATTTTTTTTCAGTCACATTGCCCGCAGATAAGGGGAGGTAGCCACAGGGCTGGACATCGCCCCGGTTTGAAATAAAACAGACCCCTGTGCCCGCAAGACACCCTCTTGTAACTGCAGACATCCCGTCAGTTTCAAAGGTGAGTTTCCTCCCCTCCGCCTTTGCCTGCTGTCTTATAATTCTGTAATAATGAGGAGCGCATGTTGCCTTGAATTCAAGAGGTACTGATTTTGATTTATCATAAAAATGCCCCAGAACCTCTTCATATTTTTCAGCAGAAATCATGTCGCTTTCTGCAAGTTCAATTCCGCACCCCACTGGTACAAGCATAAACATATGAAGAGCTGCAGCACCCTCTTTTACAGAAAGCTCAAGTATATCATCAATCATATCCACATTTCTTTTTGTAACGGTTGTATTAAACTGAAACTCAACCCCTGCTTTTAAAAGAGAACGGGCCCCATTAATCGCTCCATCAAAAGATCCTTTGACGCCTCTGAAGCTGTCATGGAAATCGGAGCTTTTACCGTCAATCGATATACTTACCCTGGAAATACCGGAATTCTTTATTTTTTCAGAAACCTCGTCATTGATAAGAGTACCGTTGCTTGCCAGAGCAACACGCAGCCCCTTTTCTGAAGCATAAGCTGCGATATCATAGATATCGCTCCTGTAAAGGGGCTCACCGCCTGTTAATATAAGTATGGGAGAATACTCAGATGAGATATCATCAATTACGCGGCATATAGTTTTAAAATCGAGTTCACCGGAATAATCTATGTCATCAGCCTCTGCCCTGCAGTGAAGACAGTTAAGGTTGCACCTTTTAGTAAGCTCCCAGAAGATAAGTCTGGGTATATTTTTTTTCAGCATTTGGTAAAGAAGTCCTCCAGAAATTTAGCACTATGCCGCACTGACTTTTGTCCATGCGCTTCGTCACATGCAGTTGCTCCCTTCTTAAGATTCATTATCGGGTTATGAAGGGTTTTTTTCATAATCTGCATAGTAAGTTCTTCGACGATTTTGTAATCTTCATCAGAAAAATGTTTCAATTTTTTATTACGAAATTTATGAAGTTCCATTTTTCGGATTTCATCAAATTTATTTTTTAAAGCAGTAATCGAGGGAGTTATACATAATTCATCATACCAGCATAAAAATTCGGATACATCCTCTTCTACCAGTATTTCAGCTTTTTCCATTTCGCCGTACCTGTTTTTTTTGTTCAAATCCGCTATCTCTTTTAAGTTATCAATATTATGCAGATAAACATTTTCAAGGGAACCTACTGAAGGCTCCACGTTGCGGGGTACAGCTATATCAATTATTACAAGAGGCTTTTCTGTGCGCTCCATCATAATAAGTTCCATGTCCCTTTTGGTTATTACATGGTGGGGAGCTGTAACAGATGATATGACAATATCAACTTCTGAAAGAGCCTTATCTAGTTTTGCAAGAGGTATAATGTCAGCTTCAAAATTCATGTCCAGACAGACCTTTTCGGCATTTTCAACAGTTCTGTTTGCCACAACAATTTTATGAAGGTTATCCTTTATAAGATATTTGAGAATAAGTTCACCCATCTCCCCTGCTCCCACAAGAAGCACGGATTTATCAGAAAAATCATGAAATATATTTTTAGCGCGTTCGACAGCTATGGAAGCTATTGAAAGGGGATTTTTAGAAATACCTGTTTCAGTTTTCACCCTCTTTGCTGTTTTAAATGCCTGATGAAAAAGCCTGTTTAAAACAGAACCTGTAACACCGCAGTCAACCGCTCTGCTGAAACAGTTTTTTACCTGCCCTGTTATTTCATTTTCACCAACAACCATTGAATCAAGGGATGATGTAACATTAAGAAGATGCTTAACAACATCTGTTCCATGCCTGGTATATATTGACGACATAAAGGCATCATGCGGAAGCCTTGTATAGTATTCCATTAGTTTTTTAATAGTTTCAATTGCTGATTCACAATCTTCGGCTGTCATATAAATCTCAACCCTGTTACAGGTTGCCACATACACTGCTTCATCAACTCCGGCTTCTATGAGCCTTTCGTAAAAGGCGGATATCTGAGACTGGGGAAGAGAAAGGAGTTCCCTTGTTTCAACAGGGGCGGTTTTATGGCTGAGGCCAAGAAGAACAAGGTTGCCTATCTTATTATTAAGGCCGGCATCACAATTTAAATCAATCATTGATTATATCCGTTTATTTGAAGTTTAAGCTATCAGTCAGATTAAAGCAGTAATTCATGGGAAAATTTATCTGCTAATAAAGTAATAAATACCTTATATTAATCAAGTAAAAAAGGGATTAATTCTCTATTCCATTTTATCTTCTCTACGGGAATAAAAGGAATAACCCAGAATCTTGAAAAGAGACATAACAATAATAAGCAGAATAATAGAAAACCCTATCCAGAAAATATCATGCCCTGCCGCAGCCTGATAAAATAATACTGCAGTAATCCAGCCCATAACAGTCATATAAAGTACCTGGGATACAGCAACAAATAATCCTGTCTCTCTGTAAACAGCCCCCACTGTAGCAATACAGGGGAAATATATAAGAATAAAAAGAAGATAAGCGTATGCATTTATTCCGCTTTTAAAATATCTTCTCATCATCTCAAAAATACCTGACCCTGAAACGTCCGCAACTGCTTCCTCTTCGCGGTCAATGCCAAGCGGATCAGTAACTCCCCTAAAGGACTCTCGCAGATTAGCCGGAATAGATAAAAAGGCCCCTTTTACTGTATAACCGGAATCTTCCTGCTCATCCTCTGTATCGGGACTTCCTCCCATCTGCGAGTAAAGGGAATTTAATGTCCCCACTATGGCCTCTTTTGCAAATGGACCGGAAAAAATTGAAACTGCTGCAGGCCAGTTATCTTTTTCAATTCCCATAGGTTCAAAAGAAGGAACCATCATTATCCCTATACTTGTAAGTACAGAATTTTCACTATTTTCATTCCCGAAGGTTCCATCCTTGCCAAGAGAATTAAGAAATGAAAGAACAGTCACTGCTATAATAATGATTTTACCGGCACTCAGCATAAAAAGTCTGAGCCGTGACCAGGTATGAATAAGAATATGTTTTATTCTGGGAAAATTATATGGAGGCAGCTCCATTACAAAGTGTGAAGGCTCCCCTGCAAAAATTGTTTTTTTCATAAGAAGTCCGGTAAAAATCGCCAGAGCTATACCGGTTAAATAAAGGGACATAACAACAAGACCTGAATATTCACGAAAAAAGGCGGCGGTAAAAAGAACATAAACTGACAGCCTTGCACCGCAGGACATAAAAGGAAGAATGAATATTGTAATTATTCTATCCTTATGCTCTTCAAGTGTACGGGCCGCCATAACAGCAGGAACAGTACATCCGAAACCAATAATCATGGGAACAAATGACTTCCCCGGAAGCCCTATAAGCCTCATAAACCGGTCCATAACAAATGCAGCCCTTGCCATATATCCTGAATCTTCAAGAATTGAGAGCATAAAAAACATTGCAAAAATTATTGGAATAAATGCTGCCAAAGCCTGAACCCCTGCACCAATACCGGAAGACAAAAGAGCAGTAAGCCAGGGAGGAGAATTTATCATTCCCAGTAAAAATGCTGTGCCGTCAACAAACAGCAGCCCTGAAATGGATTCGAAAAATTCTATAAAAGCCCCCCCTATTGAAAGGGTAGCCCAGAACACTGCATACATTACAGCTAGAAAAATAGGGATTCCTGTAAATCTGCTCAAAACAATTCTGTCAATTGAGTCGCTTACTTCCCTGCTGTCAGGCTTACGGATAACCGCTTTTCTTACAATTCCCTGAATAAAGCCGTACCTGTAATCAGCTATAATAATATCAGCTGATTCATTCAAAAAAGATTCCATATGCTTTCTGCATTTTTCTATCTCTTCTTCAGCAATATCAGTGCCGGCAGTTACAACCCTTTTAACATTAGAATCATTCTCTATGAGCCTCAGTGCTATCCATCTTTCATTTGCCCCTATTTTTTCAGTAACACCGGAAAGGCGGCTTTCCCAGGAATCAATTATATTCTCAACCTCATTGGGGTATTCAACCCTTCTTGATGACGGGTCCACAGTTCCTATATGTTTTACAATTTCTCTTTTTAGCTTTTCTATATCATTTTTTAAAATCGCAGATGAGGCTATTACCTCCACTCCAAGCAGGGCTGAAAGGGCCTGAACATCAATTTCCCTTTCCTGCTTTTCAGCCAGATCAATCCTGTTGAGAACAACAATCATGGGAATTTTCATTTCAATAAGCTGGGTAGTGAGGTAGAGGTTTCTTTCAATATTAGCAGCATCAATAATGTTTATAACAAGATCAGCTTCCCTCCCCAAAAGGTATTCCCTTGGGATCTCCTCTTCACCGGAAAAAGCAGAGAGGGAGTAAATTCCAGGGAGGTCCACAACCTTCACATCCCTGCCCATAAAACCTTCAAGCTTTTCTACTGTGACCCCTGGCCAGTTTCCTATGCTCTGATTTCCACCTGTGAGACCGTTAAAAATTGTTGATTTACCGCAGTTGGGATTGCCCGCAAGGGCTATAATTTTCTGTTTCATTTTAAATGCCGGAATTATAAATTATAGGATATTAATATTTTCGGTAAAGGGGGAATAATTCTGAAGGAAGAGATATGCAATGTTTCAGCGTACCATTATTCTCTCTGCCATGGAATGCCCGATTACAACCCTTGTATCATTGACTTTAACCATAACCGGACCATTCCTCTGAGAGGATAATACCTCTACTTCGTGACCGGGGAGTATGCCCATGCACAAAAGCTTGTCTTTGAACCTTTCACCGCCTAAAAGCTTTAAAACCCTTGCCTTTGTTCCGGATTTTATATTAGTCAGGTTTTTTTCTGTAATTATATTTAAATGATTCATAAAACCTCGTTAAGTAGATAACATGAATAAAATTAGTCTTATCTAACATAATTTAATAATATCTCAAAAAATGTCAAGAAAATAATTATTTTTTTTAATGTCAGAAAAAAAATTAATAAAAAAATTTGCTCAGGGGATAAACTTAAGCCTGTAAATCAAATGCAATAACATACTGAGTATCAGGGCGGACATAGGATACAGTGCCCTGAAGCTGCAGAACAAGCATATCAATAA
>CAYYKZ010000005.1:18665-21105 GCA_964468455.1 uncultured Leptospirales bacterium
GGAGTGAACAGCCTGAACGTCATCAAGATCCTCAAGCATATCAATAAGCTTCATACCAAAACCTGAAAAATCTTCTAATGATACAGATTCAGGGAGGCCAACACCGTTATCCTTATACGTCAGGGTTACCCTTCCTTCCACCCTGAAAGCCTTAACTGTGATGAGGCCCTCTTCATTTTTTTTAAATGCGTATTTCATGGAATTTGTAAGCAGTTCATTGATTATTATTCCAATAACAGATAAAATTTCTGCATTAACAATAAAATCATCAAGAATAATTTCTGTCTTAACAGGTAGTGATATATTATAGATTTCGACAATTTTATTTATCAAAGAAGGGAGATAATCCTTAATGTTTAATTCATTAAAATCATCAGAGCGGTAAAGCTTATCATAAAGCAGCATCATACTCTGCACCCTTGAAGCCGCGTCTTCAATTGCTGCTTTGCTCAATGGGTCAGGCTGGTCTTCAGCATACATATAGAGCAATGCTAATGGCATCAATGCGTTGCTGCGCCTCTTTTAAGGCCTGTTTTATTTCGTTGTTATTGTAATTATACATTTGAAGCGTAAACAGCCCTGATATCATTTGTAAGTTATTTTTTACCCTGTGATGTATCTCTTTCAGGAACAGCTCCTTCTCAAGGAGCAGGGCTTTTATCTTTTCCTCTGACTCTTTCCGTTTTGTAATATCCTGGATTGTTCCCACAACCCTGTTCTTCTTTGCATCATATTCAGCAATAGAATGTATATAACGCATATCATTGTCCAAAGGGCGGTGAATCTGGAATTCTACATCATAGGGTTTATTATTTTCAACAAGGTCAATCAGTTGATTATGAAGGGTATCACGATATTGCAGAAGAGGAACAGACTTTATCTCATCAAAAGACCATTGATCCCCATCCACACCGTATATTGCTGATGTTTCCTTAGAGGCCTCTACAATACGGTTATTTAAGTCTATACTCCATGAGCCAAGTTTAGCCATGGATTGCGCGCGTTTCAAATTCTCCTCATTCTCTTTATGTGCCTGTTCTGCTGCCTTCTGCCCTGTAATATCCCTTGCAACACCAAACATAACACGTTCATCTTCATAAGGGAAGGAATTCCAGGAAAGCCACTTTGTACTGCCGTTTTTACAAATGTACCTGTTCTCAAACTGATATACTTCTCTTCCACCAACAAGCACTGTTTTAATGTTCTCTGTATCACTTCTGTCATCAGGGTGGACAAATTCAATCCAGGGCCTGCTCATCAATTCAGCATTGGTCCAGCCAAGGGTTTTTTCCCATGCAGGATTTAAAAACCTGAAATATCCGTCAAAATCAGCTATACAGAGCATATCTATTGAGTGAACAAAAATTTTCTCACTATGCCTCAGTTTCTCCTGAAGAATATTCCTTTCTGTTATATCCTGGAGAATACAGTGGGTCTGTTCAAAACTCCCATCCTCGCTTCTCCCTATACTTCCATCAAATGCAATATATAGAATTTTACCATTTTTGTGAACCATTTCAAATTCTGAATACATTTTACCTGCATTTTTAAAAATTTCAAAATTTCTATTAAACAGATCAACAAAATCCGGTGCAAGAAAATCCCCGAACCATTTTCCTGTTACCTCTTCCCTCTCATACCCGAGGGTTTCAAGCCATGCCTCATTAACATCAACAATGTACCCCTTCTCATTCAGGGACTGATACCCCAATGGGGCCCTTTCAAAAAGATGGTGAAAACGCTCTTCACTTGCCAGCAATGCCTTTTCTTTTTTCTTTTCATTCAGCTTTGCATCAAATAACCTGAAAGCCATTTTTATTGATGCTATAAGAACTGTTTCGCCTGTATTTTTCACCACATAGTCATATGAAGTTATACCCTCTGTTTTGCTCACAATCTCAGGCTCTGTATGAGAAGATAAAAAAACCAGGGGGAGATCCTTAATTTTAAGAATCTCTTCTGCTGCTGCTGTGCCATCAATACCGGAGCCAAGATCAATATCCATAAGAATAAGATCTATCTCAGGTGTTGTTTCTGAGAGAATTACCGCTTTTTCACCTGTATCGGCGTGTATTACCTGATAACCATGTTTTTCAAGAATTTTTGCTGCCATAATTGCACTAATGGCTTCATCTTCCACTAAAAGAATAGTTTTCTTTTTTGTATCATTCACTCTCTACACCGCATTATTCTATGAATATAAATTATTTTATTTTTTTAGTCTGCTGTAATATAATAAAATAATTACTTTAAGACTATATAAATTTCCTTTTAACTAATAGCTTTATTAAAATTTCAGCTTCAATACCTTTCCATAAACAAATAAATTTTCAATATTTTATACTTGAATATAATTACAGCTTAAGATATATGTTCTTAAAATGAAATAAGGGGTTTCCCATGCCAGCAGGACTTATTGTTGATGACTCAAAATTTATGA
>CAYYKZ010000006.1:0-11728 GCA_964468455.1 uncultured Leptospirales bacterium
GAAAAAATTATTTTGGTAGGACCAATTTATTCAATTCTTGAAACATCTGATACTGATATTTTATTAAGTCAAGTAATTATTATCTCAATCTATACCTGAGCATTCTGAAAATAAGGAAGATACATGTAATAGCCAGTATTACAAAAGCAGCTATGTTGTAGTTCTTAATATAGTGTAATACTATATCAATATTTTCTCCAAATTTAAAACCCAGGTAAAACAGGAGTGTGGAAGTTATTGATAAAGCGGCAAGATCAGTAAGAGTAAATTTTAGATAATTAAATTTAACCATACCTGCAGTAAGGAAAATCATATTTCTGACCCCGAAAGGGATAAAACGCCCAACAAAGAGGGCAACACCCCCATATTTATTAAAATATGATTCTATCATAACGATTTTTTTTCTTGTAGATTTTCTGTTAAAAATTCTGGTTTTAAAGAGGAGGGGAAGTCCGTATCTGCCAAGATTATAGGCAATTATATCACTCAGGAATGCGCCCAGATAGCAACCTGCAAAAATAAGATATTTATTTTCCGGAATAATAGTTGCTGCAATTGATGCTGAAATTATAAAAACTAAATCTTCAGAAACGGGGAAATTTAATCCCGCAAGAAGAAGAAGGGCGAAAGATATAAAATGAAGATTTTCCGCCATAGAAGTGGAAAGAATATTTACAATGTCCATTATTTTCCATCATTTACACAATAAAAGTTTCAGACTTAATTGCAAGGCTGCTTTTCTTTACCCATACCCGTATCATATAGGCATTTTTCCCATCATCAGAACTGAGGGTACCAATTTCTTCTATCGATGAAATTGTGTCCATATAAAATTCATAGAAAACTTTTTTTTCATCAAAAGGATTCTGCACAAGTATGATAATGTTTTCACTATTGGGATGTCTTTTGGGAGAACCTTCAAATACTTCATTATCCTGCTTTAAATCTACGACTCTTATTTTGTCAATATTGGAATGAGGCAGTATTTCAATTAATTTCTGTACATATTTTTTGTCTTCCATTTGCATCTCCTTTATTTATTTTTTTAAAATCAGCTGTAAATATAATAATCAAATTAAGACACTCAGATACTCGAGTCTATGAATCCGGCGGGTGTATCTGAGAGAGCATTATTAAAAAAATATGTCCCGAATAAATATTACCTTTAATTATTAACATTTCTTATATTGTAAATCAACTCATTTATGCTTACTTTTATTTAAGTGCTTGACTTAATAAGAATTAATCACACAATAAAAAATATAATACAGATTATGAGTAAATAAATTTTTATGACCTTTAATAAAAAAACAATCATTCCCCTGTTTGTCTTAATAACTATTATTTTAATTATTTCACTTTTCAGGATTACAATAAATATCCTTTTACCTGAAAATATTGTATCAGAAAGAATACAGGAAGTATTTAAAACTTCATTTAAAAAAGCAGTGAAGTTTGACCGTATTTCACTCAATCTTGCCGGGAATATAGTGCTCGAAAATTTCAGCATGTCAAATTCCACTGATTTTAATGACAATATCAATCTTGTTAAAAGTAACAAGGTAATAATAGATACATCTTTTTTCAATCTTATTGTACGTGAAATAGAGGTCAGGGGTATTAAATTAAGGTCCCCTGAAATAAATATTATAAAAAGTTCAGGTAAAAGTTATGAGGAGAATTTTTCTGATCTTTTTATTGTAAATAGTGAAGATAACAAACTGTCTTCTCTTCTGGAAAAAGGCTTTTATGTAACATTTTCAGATTCAAAAGTTATATATCTGGAGATTTTTAAGAATTCAAGAACTGAAATTAATATCAAAAATCTTGATTTTGAAACCCGTTATAAAAATAAAATTCTTAAGTATTCTTTCGCCGGTGAAATTAATAATAGGGGAGAAGAAAAAAATATTACCGGCACATTCTCTTCTGATGGTTTTTATAATTTTGCAGATAAAAAGTTTAAACATAATTCTGATTTTAAAAAAATTGATATTGAATATATAAATGATTTTATTCTTGAGAAAAAGATTATTCCTTACAGTTTTTCAGGTCTGCTTTCAGGCTCTTTTCTCTTTGCATCTGATAACGATAATACCGTTGAGTTCGATATAGATATAGACCTGAATAGTCTTAGCTCAATTTACATGTCGGATGAATCTCCTTATAAAGTTATTGCCAATGAAAATTTTAATCTGGTTAGTAAAATTTTATGTTCAAGAGATTACAGCACTTTCAACATCGAAAAATTTTTGATAAATGACGGGAATGTAAATGCTGAAATATCGGGGAAATACGTTAAAAAAGAAAGTTTTATATTTAAATTAAACACCGGCAACATCAGCCTTGACAGATTATCGGAACATATTACTCCCTTCAGAAACCATACATATAAAGGATCTGGAAATATTAAATGGGATATGGAATACAGCCTTTCTGAAAAGAAACCGGAAAAGCTTGATTTAGATTTTTCAATAAAAAATTTTCATCTGATTCCATTGGTTAACGAAGGCGGGCAGTTGAATATTTCTAAATGCAATGCAGATATTAAAGCTGATAATAGTACAATCAGCTTCAGGTCAGACTTAAAAATTAACGAATCAGACTTTTCCTCACAGGCTGATATTACAGTTAAAAACTGGAGCCCTTTTGAATCAGATACAACTGTGGAAATAAAATCTAAAAGAATTGAACTATCCCTTTTCAAAAAATATTTACCTGATTATATTGATGCTATTTACAGTGATGGCTTTGTTGATTTAGCAAGAGGCTATGATGAAAGATCATTTTTGAATAATCCCGAAGGAGTCCTGCTGAATAGCAATAATATAAATCTAAGTGTTAAATCCGAAAATCTTTTAATTAGCGGTAAAGCCGACCTTAAAAATCTGGACCTTGAAATAGCTCTTAATAATGGATTTATCAGAACCAGCAGTTTTAATCTTGAAGGTTACAATGGGGTCTATAGCGGGAATATTTACTGTGTTCTCAGACAGTCATACCCTTACATAAAAATTGAAGCTTCCGGTTCAAATATGGATCTTGATAGTATTATGAAGGATGCAGCACTTGATTTTACTGCAGGAGGTACCCTCAATTTTGATTTATCATATGAAACAAACGCTTTCAGGGTTGCTCATTTTGTACAAAATGGAAGGGGCGGTATAAATATAGGCATTACAGGGGGGTATATTTCAGGTACGGAATTTCAGAAAAAAATATCCTCTTTTATAACTTCAAAAGGTTATGGAAATTTAAACATCAATAATCTTGATTTAACTTATTTTTCAGCCGGCTTATCTCAAGGTGGTGCTAATTTTTATATAAAGAATTTTGGAATGAGAAGCGACAAGTTTAATTTTCAGACCTATGGGAACTACAGATATCCGGATAGTCTGAATGTACCATTTTCAGTATCTGTTAAAACAGAAGAAGAGAAAACAGTTATTGTCCCTATGTTAATTTTCAACACTCTTTCCAGTCCATGTATAAAAATCAATTCAAGAAAAGATGATGATAAAATCTGTTTTTAATTATTGCTCAGTGTTGTTATAGTAACTGTCATAGTAACAAATAAACCCGCAGCTGTTTTAACTGCGGGTTTATTATAAGAGAAAAATGTTCTGTTAAAAATAATCAGATTTTTTCTATTTTAATGCAACAAGTTCATATATTTTAACCGGCTGCGCTTTGCCTTTTACTCTGATAAGATCCAGCTCCCTTGCTATTACATGGTTTTTTACATATTCATAGGTAAATTCACTTATAATTATGTGGGTGCGATAAACTTTATTTGTACCCTCAAGACGTGCTCCAAGGTTTACATTATCACCCATCAAAGTATAGTCCATTCTTGATGATGAACCCATGTTGCCAACTACCATATCACCGGTATTGATACCTATGCCTATATCAAGAGTGGGTTTCTTCTCAAGTTCCCATTTACTATTCATTTTATGAAGTTCAACCATCATTTCTACAGCTGCCTGGCATGCTTTTAATGCGTGATCCTCCATTTCAATAGGGGCTCCCCAGAAAGCCATTATTTCATCTCCAACATACTTATCCAGAGTCCCATAATATTTAATTACGATATCTGTCATTGATTGAAGGTAAATATTCAAATGTTCAACAAGTTCTTCAGGAGTAAGTCTTTCTGAAATAGATGTAAAACCTCTGATATCAGAGAAAAGAACAGTTAATATTTTTTTCTCACCGCCAAGTTTTACCTTACTCGGGTCTTTCAGGAGTTCATCAACAACAGATTTAGATACAAATTTTGAGAATGTCTGTCTTATATATTTTTTTTCCTGCTGTTCATTAACAACCCTGTATGTAACAAGCATAGTATAGGTTAGTGCTGTCTGAATTAGCGGAGTTGACAGTGCTGTTATTATACTGAAGAAGTCGAAAAGAAGATATGAGCCGACTGCGTAGAGAAGCATAAACAGAACTGTAGTAATGAGTGATGTTACTATGGTCATTTTCTGTACAATAAATGCAAGAAAAAGTGCTATAATAAACATTATCATAATGTTTTCAAAATCGGACAGTTTATATAAAAAATCCTGCTGAATAATTGTATTAAGGGCATTGGCATGATGTTCAATACCAAAAGTGGCGCCATAGGGAGACTGCTTTTCATCCGTTGCCACCCCGGTAACGGAGTAAGCTGCAACAAGGAGAATTTTATCCTTAAGGGAATCATTCCCTTCCATTGATCCTTCCCTTGCAAAAAGGTAATAGGGATAATGCTGAAAGCTGCCTGAGCCGCCGATAAAGTTAACATCCATAAATCCGAATTTATCAATAGGGATGGTAATTTCTCCTGACGGGTTGGGCCTGACCATTTTTTCTTCTTTGATATTTTTAAGCTTTATGTATTTACCGATTTTTATTTCTACATCTTCAGGGCCTATGCCGTAGTAATGCATGGCGACAATGAGATCAATATTAGGATAGTACCATCCGTTATGCTTAACAATAAGAGGAACAGTGCGGTTGATGCCGTCACGTCCTGGAAAAACATTTGCAAAGCCTATCCCTGCAGATGCCCTGATAAGTTCAGGTGTGGGTGGTACAACTTCAGCTACAATCTGAGGCATGTCATCGGAGGGATCTAAAGGAAACTTTACTTTACCCAGAAGTTCCAGTCGTTCATCCTGGTCTTTATAGGATATGTCAATCTCCTCATTTTCAAAAGGGTAGTCCAGGAAGGTTACTTTTGATTTTTTTACAGCTTCAATCAGTTCCTTTTCTCCATCTTTATGATCAAGAAACATAATATCAAAAAGAATAGCAGCCGGATTCCCGGAAGCAATAAAATTCGTAAATTTTGCATGAAGATCCCATGGGAATGGCCAGTGAATTCCCTGATCGGAGAATTCTCGGACTGTACTTTCATCTATTCCCAGAATAACTATATCTTTACTTGCTCTGGGATTGATTTTATTCATTCGAACACCTTCATCAATTTTAATTGATTTTTGTGAAGGGTCTCGTACGTAAAATCTGAAATCAATAGTTCCCCATTCCAGTCCCGAAAGGAGCGTTGTTTGAGTAAAGGAGATAGTTATAATTACAAAGACAGTAAAAGTAATAAAGGGGCCCATGAGTTTTGCAGGTATTCTGATAAGTATAAGAAGTAGTAATAGCCCCACAGGACCTGCTATAAGACCAATAAAAAAGTATAGCGGTTCATTTTTCCCGTATTTACCGGCAATATATCTGCCGGTAAAAGCTGAAATAACTAATACTGCAATTAAGACAAAGATTTTAGTCATGGTAAAAATAATTTCAAACATAGCAGCATCCAGTAAACAAATTTAGTTATAAATATCAGTAATAACCCAGAAATAGTATTCTGATTTAGTAATGTTGCTGAATCCATCTTTCACTGGCAACAGATAGATTTAAGCTTTTGTTGCTGAAAATTATTAAGGAATTAAAACTGATTTATTAAATAAAAAGGCTTTAAACCGGAAAAGTCAACACTTTTTCAGATAGTATATCCTTAGATATTGACCCATAAATGTGATTGACAAATAGCCTATTAATTATGCTTTTTATGTAGAAGTTTTAATTGTTAAATATTGGAACACGATATCTTGTTAAAGATAATATAAAGTGTTACTGCTCAGCCATGACAGAAATATAAATCAATATATTTATATCTTTCATTTTATAGTAATTAAAAATTTTCAGAATGACAACTGAGTAGTTGCTCAAATTTAACACGCAGTATTAATCAATGTTTTAAAAAAATTTTTTCATCAAGAGGTGCAGGGTTGGACATCAGAGAAGAGTTGTTAGATATATTGAGAAAAGCGCAAAAAGCTGCAGTTGAAAATGGAGAGCTGCCCGATTCCGATTATCCGGACATAAAAATTGAATATCCCAGGGAAGCAAAATTCGGAGACTATGCAACACCATTTGCCCTGGAGTGTGCAAAACTCATTAAAAAATCTCCAATGGAAACAGGTGAGATTCTTAAAAAATATATAGCAGAGAACAGTATTGTTGGTGATGTGGATGTTGTTAAACCCGGATTTATTAATATTTTTATTTCCTATGATTATCTTTTTTCTGGTATTTTGAAAGCATTAAAAGAAAATCAGGATTATGGGAAAAGAGTTAATTCATCTCCGCTACGTTATAATATTGAATTTGTTTCTGCTAATCCCACAGGCCCTTTAAATGTTGTTTCAGCCCGGGCAGCAGCAATAGGGGATACAATAGCCAATCTGCTTGAAGCAAAGGGTGACCTGGCAGACCGAGAGTTTTATGTTAATGATTTCGGTAATCAGGTCAATCTCCTTGGCCGTTCTGTTATGGAGCGGATCAAAGAGATAAAAGGTGAAGATTTTAATTTTCCTGACGATGGTTATCATGGTGAGTATGTTAAAGATATTGCTGCATGGATAGTAGAAAATTTCAGCAGTGAATTAGAACGCTTAGCTGACACTCCTGAAGCTGTTGAATTTGCAGCAGGCAAGGCCATTGAGTATAATGTTTCATCACAGAAAAAGGACCTTGAAGAATTCAATGTTAATTTTAAAAAATGGTTTCATGAAAGCTCTCTTCATTCTGCCGGTGATGTATTAAAAACCTATGATCTGCTTGAATCCGGAAAATTTATTTTTGAGGAAGATGGTAAAAAAATATTCAGGTCATCAGACTTCGGAGATGATAAAGACAGAGTTGTAATAAGGGATGACGGCAGACCCACATATCTTCTTGCAGATATAGCATATCACAACAATAAACTTATGAGGGGGTATGACAGGGTAATAGACATATGGGGCCCTGATCACCATGGGTATATAGCCAGACTTTCCGGTGCAGTTGAAGCACTCGGTTACGGGAAGGATAAATTTAAAGTACTCATTGCCCAGCAGGTAAACCTGATTATGGATGGCGAAGCAGTAAAAATGTCCAAAAGGCTTGGAAATTTTTCTACAATGAGGGAACTTATAGAAGAGGTTGGGGTGGATGTTTCAAGATACTTTTTTATAATGAGGTCTATGGACAGCCATCTTGATTTTGATCTTAATCTTGCAAAGAAAAACAGCTCGGAAAATCCTGTTTTCTATCTTCAATACGCTCACGCAAGAATATGTTCAATTTTCCGGGAGGCGGAGAAGCGCGGAATAAACTATATGCCTGAGAATGTTAAGTCTGAAATATTGAATACACCTCTTGCCGTAACACTTATGAAGCTGGTTTCAAAATTTCCTGAAGAGATATATGATGCAGCTGAAGCTTTTGAGCCCCACAGAATAGCTTCTTTTTTAATAAAAATAGCACAGTCTTATCACAGGTTTTATACTGAACATAGAATACTTGGTGATGACCCTGTAACAACGCAGGCATATCTGCTTTTATCTGACGCAGCCCGTATAGTAATAAGGAACGGATTAAAAATTCTCGGTGTTTCCGCTCCGGAATCGATGTAGGGTATGATCAAAACTGTTAACATAATAGCCACAGGGGAGGAATTGCTTCAGGGAACAACTGTTGACACAAATAGTTCTTTTATAAGCAGCCGTTTCTTTGGTACAAATTTCAAAGTACAAAAACACCTGACCATAGGTGATACTGCTGAGGATATCAGGGCCGCTATACTATCAGCAATTAACGATTCAGATATAGTAATAGTTACCGGAGGACTGGGGCCCACAGATGATGACAATACTGTCGAGGCATTATGCTCGGTATTTAATACAATACCTGTATATGATGAGACTGCAAGAGACAGGATGGAAAAATTTTTTTCATCCATGAATGTTCAAATCAGAGAATCGGATTACAAAATGATATCTATCCCGGGCAACTCTGTTTCACTTGGGAACCCCAGAGGACTGGCACCGGGATTTATAATATCTTCAAAAGACAAACTTGTTATTTCTCTCCCTGGTGTTCCTGAAGAAATGAGTGAAATTTTTGATACAGCCCTGACTGAATATCTGGAAAAAAACATAGGTTTTACCAGAGGGATGAATCTTTTTTATAAGGTTTGCGGGATACGTGAGTCTGAGACAAACAGGATAATAAGGGGTCTTAATCTGCCCCCGGAAATAAAATGGGGTATAAGTGCAAAACAGGGTATTAGTGACCTTGTTTTTACATGCGCTTTTGAAAATTTTATTAACAAAAATGAGATTGATGTTACTATAAAGGATACATTTAAAGATTATATTCTTGATCCGGCCTTCAGTAGTCCTGAAGAGGAACTTATAAGCCTTCTTAATCAATCCGGTAACAGTATTTCAACTGCAGAATCCTGTACCGGTGGATTAATAGGGGAAAAAATTACAGATGTGGCAGGTGCCTCTTCTGTTTATTACGGTACTGTGACTGCCTACAGCAATGAGGCAAAAACTATGCTTCTTGATGTAGATTCTGATATAATAAATACATTTGGAGCAGTAAGTGAAGAAACAGCTGGGGCTATGGCAAAGGGGGCTTCATTAAAATTTAAAAGCTCAATATCGGTATCAACAACCGGTATAGCAGGGCCTGGAGGAGGAAGCAAGGAAAAGCCTGTTGGAACTGTATGTTTCGGTTTTTTTATAAATGGTAAGATTATAACTTCCACTCAGTTAATA
Source organism: uncultured Leptospirales bacterium (assembly GCA_964468455.1). Lineage (GTDB taxonomy): Bacteria > Spirochaetota > UBA4802 > UBA4802 > UBA5550 > JBBAGC01. Next base: position 9,108 of record CAYYKZ010000006.1, read on the forward strand.
AACGGCACCAGGGAAAGGGTCCGCATTTTTTCAGCAATTTATGCTGTAAATTATTTACGTAAAATCTTAAAGGAGCAGAAATGATAAAGAAAATATTTAATTTGCTGCTTATATTTTTTATTTCTGCTTCACTTTATGGAGCCTTTGACTCAAAAGTGATGATGAACCAGGGGCTTGAGGCCTTCAGGTCAGGTAATTATTCATCTGCAGAACTACTTTTCAGACGCACTGTTGAGTTTGATGATGAAAATAGAGACAGGGCATGGTTTTATCTGGCCCGGTCTATTTTTCAACAGGGTAAATACAGTGCTGCACTATTTGAATTCAATACATTTTTAACAAAATGCAGAACAGAAGCATTAAGGATTGAATCACGTTTCTGGATGGGAGAATCATATTTTAACCTTAAACAGAATCTTAAGGCTATTGAAGAATACAAAAGATTTCTGGAAAATTCAAAAGATAAGATTCTGGTTGTTACAGCTCATGACCGTATTGCTGAAATTTATTACAATCAGCAGAGGTATGAGGAAGCAGTAATTGAATGGGAAAACGCAATCAATAAAAGTGAGGACAGAGAAGAAAACGCTGTACTGATTCTGAAAATAGGCCAGGCATTTTTCGCCAACGGTGAATTTGAAAAAGCTCATGAAAGGCTTTATCCATTGATCACATCAAGGATTGATTCCAGAAGTAAAACTGAAATACGTATTACTTTAGGCCAGATATATCAGCACCAGGGAGATCACAGAAAGGCTTTAACAACTTTCAACGGCATCCCTAAGGAACTGGCAACTAAACGACCCTATTACAATATGTATTATTTCAGAGCGCTTTCATATCTTGCCCTTGAAAAACCTGCTCCAGCAAAGGCTGATCTTGAACTTTTTTATTTAATAGGAAAAGAATCTCAATATTATTATGCTGCTGTTTTTGAACTGGGTAAACTTCTTCTTGAAACATATAAAACAGATAACGGGCTTGACCTTCTTGTGAAAGTCTGGGAGGAGTCAGAAAATACTGACCTGACTTTCAGAAGCGCGATTATACTTGCAGAAAATGTAATGGAAAATGATCCGGGAAGGGGAGTTGAATATCTTGAGAAATTTAAAAAAATTGATGATGAAGAATCAAAAAAAGAATTATACATTCTTTTAAGTAAAGCATATATCAGGGCTGGAAAAAACAGTGAAGCCGAGGAACTGTTAAACGAATATGCAGAACTGTTTCCCTATGACCTGAATATTGATGAAGTGAATTTTTACAGGGCAAGAATATTTCTTGATAAAGGTGAAACTGATAAGGCTATAGAAATTTTTGAATCAATTAAAAGAGATAATCCATTTTCAAAATTTTTAAATGAGTCAGATTATTACCTTGGACTTGTGAATTATAAGAAAAACAGACATGCTGAAGCCATAACTCACCTTAACAGGTACCTGTCAAGAAAGGACAAGGTTGTTAACAGATATGAAGCAGTAACACTTTTAGTAGAAATTTATCTTGCAAATGGGGATATTTCATCTGCCGAAAGTCAGATTAAAAAACTGATAAACCAGTATATTGCGTATCAGAATGTTGAAGAAACAATTTTTAATTTTGCATTAAAAATGAATGAAAAACGCCCTGCTTCAGCAGGGAAATATTTTTCTTTCATATTGAATCGTTTCCCTGAATCTGATTATGCAATGCTTGTAAATCTGCATTACGGAAATGAAGCTTTTAATTCAGGTAACTATTCAAAGGCAATCCCATATTATGAAAAGTTTTTAAACAGCAATGTTTCAAAAAACAGGGGGTTGGCATTTTATAATTTAGTTAGAGCACATTTTAATAATTCTAATTATGAAAAAGTAACAGAGATAATAGGTACAGGTAAAATACCTCCCCTTGATGAAACACAGTGGAGAGAAATACCTCTTATTCATGCGAGAAGCTATTACAGGCTTGAGAATTATGCTCAGGTTTATATGATTCTTAAATGGGAAAACATAATCCCGTTTTCTGATGATGATGCATTTATGTTCGTTGATAGTACTATAAGAACCGGTGATGTTGTTAATGCTGAATCATTAATTGAAAAGCTGAAGGATAGGCCTTCTGTTTACGGCAGGGCTATGGAACTCCTTGGCAATTATTATAAGGATCAGAATAACTACCAGAAAGCTGAAAAAATTTATACAGATATACTTAATTCAGATACTTCCGGTAAAGTTAAAAACAGGACAGGTATATCACTTGCTGTAATTTTACGGGACAGCAGTAATTTCGAAAGGTCAGATTATTACCTGAACCGGATTGATGATTCTGAATTTATACCAGACAGGGATAGTCTTCTTATTGTTAATCTTTTTCTGAGCGGCAACGAGACTGCCGGTGCTGAAATGACATTAAAGAAGATAAATGAAATAAAAAAAAGCAATTATACTGAGGATGTTGTTAAACTGAATCTTCTTTATTATTATAATTCAAAAAATCTGAGTCGGTTCAATTATTTTGCTTCAATGCTCAAAAAGAATAAAGATAACAATCATCTTGTTGAATATCATTCAGGAAGACTTGCCTACGATACAGGTAATTTCAAAAAGGCCTTTAATCATTTTAACAGGCTTTCAACCGGA
>CAYYKZ010000006.1:11808-20188 GCA_964468455.1 uncultured Leptospirales bacterium
GGAGATAATGTTTATAAAAGTGAATCAAATTATTATCTGGGAATGATTGGGCTGCTTTTTTATAAAAACCGCAATACTGCTATTCGTTATTTTACAAGAGCTATTGAAAACCCGAACAGCAGAAATGAATTTGTTCAGAAATCAAAACTTAACCTGGCTGTTATTTACAACGAAAACAAAAATTTCTCCCTTTCCGAACAATTTCTTCGTGAAATAATTGACGAATCTTCAAGAGGGCGATATAAAATAGAAGCTGAGAATCTATGGCATTATTTTAATTACTGATAGTTATTTCCCGTAAGAACTGTTATAATTTATTAGTACGCTTTGCTTTACCCGGCTTTTACTTTTATTGACCTCAGGAGGAAAAAATCATGAAGAAAACACCTCTCTATAATTGTCATCTGCAGCTTGGAGCTAAAATGGCTGAATTTGCGGGTTATGAAATGCCAATTCAATATACATCTATCCTTGAAGAGCATGAAGCTGTTAGAACCAGAGCCGGAGTTTTTGATGTCTCACATATGGGAGAATTTATTGTAAAAGGAGCCAATGCAAGGAAATATATCTCTTCACTTATTCCTACCAGTACATCAAAATTTGATAAAGGGAAAGGCGTTTATTCCTGCTTTTGTAATGAATCGGGAACTGTAATTGATGATCTTTTTATTTTTATGATTGATGAAAGCAACTACTATCTTGTCGTGAATGCAGGTACAATGGAAAAGGATTTCGCCTGGATGAAGAGTCATCTGGTTGAGGGTGTTGATCTGATTAATATTTCAGATAATACCGCAAAAATTGATGTCCAGGGACCTGAATCAAAAAATATATTAAAAGAAATTTTTTCGTCACAAGAGCTTGATAATCTCCCAAGATTTTACTTTTATTATGATAGATTTAATGGATCAGATGTTATTGTATCTAATACCGGTTATACCGGTGAAGCTGGGTTTGAGCTGTTTATTGATAAAGAATCAGCTGTGGTTTTATGGGATACAATTCTTGCAAAAGGGGAGAAATACGGGATAAAACCTGCAGGCCTGGGTGCAAGAGATACACTGAGACTTGAAGCCTGTTATTCCCTTTATGGGCATGAAATTAACGAAGAAATAAATCCTGTTGAATCAGGATTATCATGGCTGATAAGTTCAGATTCTGATTATATAGGCAAAAAAGTCCTTACTGAATTAAAGGAGAATGGAGCTTCCAGAAAACAGATATGCATTGAAATGATTGAGAAGGGTATCCCCAGAGAAAACTATGATGTCAGGGCAGGGGATGAAGTAATTGGTAAGCTCACAAGCGGAGCCTATTCCCCTACACTTAAAAAAGGGATTGCTCTTGCTCTGGTGGCAAAGGATAAAATTAATATAGGAGATTCTGTTGAAATAATTATAAGAAATAAACCTGTAAGTGGAATTGTTGTTAGACGTCCGTTTTATCAATTTAACGGTTAAAAGATAAATGTAGAATTGAAAATATTAACACAAGGGAGGCAGCTATGGGGAGTTCAGAAAAAGGGAATTTGGTACCACCGGAATTAAAATATACAGAGGATCATGAATGGATTCTGCTTGAAGATGATAACACAGGCCTGTGCGGTTTAACAGATCATGCTCAGCATAGTCTTGGTGATATAGTTTTCATTGAATTTATCAGTATCATAGAAAATTCAAAAATAGAAAAAAAAGATACTGTTGCAATTGTTGAATCACCAAAAGCTGCTTCTGATATTTATTCTCCTGTTTCAGGAACAGTCGTTAAACTAAACAGAGAACTTGAAGATTCACCTGAAGCAATTAACAGCGATCCCTATGGGAAGGGTTGGATATTCAGAATCAGCATAAAAGACATAAGTGAGTACGAAACGCTGATGAATGCAGACCAGTATACGGATTACATCAAATCAGAGGACTGAATATGAGCTATATAAGCCTGACAGACGATGATAGAAAAAAAATGTTTGCTGCTATTGGAATCACTTCTATTGAAGAATTATTTTCTGATATCCCTGATTCTATTAAAATAAATGATATACCCGGGATACCTGGTCCTGTTTCGGAGCTTGAAATTTCCCGGGTTATTGAAGAATTGGAAAATAAAAACTGTATTTACCACGATTCTTTTATTGGTGCCGGTGCCTACAATCACTATATACCGGCTGCAGTAGATGAAATTTCATCCAGGTCTGAATTTTATACAGCTTATACCCCTTATCAGCCTGAGGTGAGCCAGGGCACTCTTGCGGCCATATTCGAATTCCAGACAATGATGAGCAGACTTACAGGTATGGATTTAACAAATGCAAGTATGTATGATGGTGCAACAGCACTTGCTGAATCTGTCAATATGTCTATTAGAGCAAACGGATTAACTGATATTCTTGTAAGCAGCACATTAAATCCTTTTTACAGGGATGTTCTTGAAACATATGCCTGGTCAGGCGGCTTTAATATTATTACAGTAGGGAATTCAGACGGAGTTACAGATCCGGCCCAGATAAAAAAAATGATGACGGAAAAAACAGGAGCTCTGGTTATACAGAGCCCTAATTTTTTCGGATGTATAGAGGATATAAGTTCCTACTCGGAAATTACCGGAGGGAGTAAAGCAAATCTTATTGTGACTGTCACAGAAGCATTAAGCCTGGCTTTACTGAAAGCTCCTGGTCATTGCGGTGCTGATATTGTATGCGGTGAGGCACAGAGTTTTGGAAACTATCTTAACTGCGGCGGTCCATATGCCGGATATATATCTGCGGGTTCAGGATTTGCCAGAAAAATGCCTGGGCGTCTTGTGGGTAAAACAGTTGACTCCGATGGAGAGACAGCCTTTGCATTAACTCTGCAGACAAGGGAGCAGCATATCCGCCGTGAAAAAGCCACTTCCAATATATGCACCAACCAGGGGCTTGTTGCATTGAGAAGCGCGGTATACCTGAGCCTCATGGGTAATAAACTGAAAGAAATAGCATATCTCAATCATGGAATGATGAAGTATATGGAGGAAAAACTTAAAGAAAAGGGGATCTGTAAAGTTTTTGATAAACCCTGCTTTAACGAATTTCTTATTAAAGTTCCTGATGCGGAGAAGGCATATGAGAAACTGAAAAATTCAGGGATAATTGGCGGCTTTAAGATAAAAGATTATTTTCAGGATATAGAAGATAGCCTGCTGGTTTGTGTAACTGAAATGAATTCAATGGAAAGCATTGACCGTTATGTATCACTCCTTTGTGGTAACTAATTCCCGGATGGTTATATTATGAAATTAATATTTGAACATAGCAGTAAAGGACAGAATAAATACCGGATACCTGATTTTGTTTATAATAGCAGCGATATCCCTTCAGAGTTATTGCGCAGCGATGAAGTACTCCCTGATGTTGCTGAGCCGGAGGTTGTACGGCATTACAACAATCTATCTAAATTAAATTTTGGTGTTGATAACGGGATGTATCCCCTTGGCAGCTGCACAATGAAATATAATCCCAAAATTAATGAAAGACTCTCCCGTAAACCCGGATTTGCAGGGCTGCATCCACTTAGTGATGAATCCTGCATGCAGGGTGCTCTGCAGATTATGTATGAACTATCTGATTATTTATGCAGGATAACAGGTTTTTCTCAATTTACTCTTGCACCTGCAGCAGGATCACATGGTGAGCTTACCGGAGTTATGGTTGTAAAAAAATTTTTTGAAAACAATGGCGAATGCAGAGATACAATTCTTATTCCCGATTCCGCCCATGGAACAAACCCTGCAACAGTAGCTATGTGCGGATTTAAAGTTAAAGAAGTCCCATCCGACACTGAAGGAAATGTTGATATTGATAAGCTTAAAGAAATGCTTGATGAGAAAGTTGCAGCCATGATGCTTACCAGTCCAAACACACTGGGATTGTTTGATATAAATCTTCCCATCATATCCAAAATGCTGCATGAAAACGGTTCACTTTTTTATGGTGATGGTGCAAACCTGAATGCTACCATGGGTAAAACCAGGTTTAAGGATATGGGATTTGACTTGATGCATATTAATCTGCATAAAACTTTTTCCACTCCCCACGGCGGTGGAGGGCCCGGCTCAGGCCCTCTGGGTGTTACTGCCAAGCTGGCTAAATTTCTGCCTCTGCCATATGTAGAAAAAATTGAAGATAAATATAAATTAAATTTTGATAATGAAGAAAGTATAGGACGGATACATTCTTTTTATGGGAACTTCGCAATATTATTAAGAGCATATATTTACATAAGAATGCTTGGATCCGCAGGAATAAAAGAAGCTGCAGAAACAGCTGTGCTTAATGCAAATTATTTAATGAACCGACTTAAAGAGGAATATAATCTTCCAATTAAAAGAACATGCATGCATGAGTTTGTTCTTAACGATAAAGGAATACCTAATGGTATTACAACAAATGAGATTGCTAAAAGAATACTGGATTACGGATTTCATGCTCCTACAGTTTATTTCCCGCTTCTTATAAGCGGAGCTATGATGATAGAGCCAACAGAAACTGAGAGTCTGGAATCTCTTGACCGGTTTATCGAAGTGATGTTCAAAATCAGGCGGGAATGTATAGAGGAGCCTGAAACTGTTTTGTCAGCACCGCATAATACGCCTGTAAAAAGGGTTGATACTGTATTAGCTGCTAAAAAACCGGTTCTGACATGGGATCAGGATCAATAAGTATAATACCTGGTAGAATTAGTGAATAATCAATTAAGACTTATTCTTGATGAGCCTATGTCAGGTTCATTAAATATGGGTATTGATAGTGCCATCGTTCAGTCTGTTGCGGCAGGGGAGTCTCTACCTACGTTACGGCTTTACAGCTGGATAAGTCCTGCTGTTACAGTTGGTTATTTTCAGAAAGTGTCTGAAACGGTTAATACTCATTACTGCAGAGAAAATAATATTAATGTAATAAGAAGAATTACAGGCGGTGGTACGGTTCTTCACCACAAGGAGATTACATACAGCTTTGTTGTTCCGATTAGTAATAGTTTTCTCCCTAAGGATCTTATAAGCTCATTTAAAGCAATAATAGATCCAATAATTGAGGCATTGATAAAAACCGGGATAGATGCAGTATTTAAACCTGTAAATGATATAATCGTTAATAACAAAAAAATTTCAGGAAGTGCCCAGACCCGAAAGCATGGTGTAATATTACAGCCTGGCACTATACTCACAAAAATAGACAAAAATATGTTTGAGGGAGCTTTAAAGTTTAACCGTGTAAAATTAAGTGAAAAAGGAGTATCGGAACCTTTTGAACTTGTAACTTCTGTTAAAAACATCCTTGGCAGTGAGTTTAGAGAAAATACACCGGATATTATAATAGAATCTATTATAGACAGCTTTATAGATTATTTTCAACTTGATTGCATTAAAGACTGTTTGTCAGATAAAGAAATCCTTATTGCTGAAAAAAACATAAAAGAGATTTTTGAAGACAGGGAATGGAATTTCAAAAGATAGAAGTTGATCATATTAGTAATCGAAGAAATTATAGTTAAAAATATATAACTTCCGATAAGATATATTATGTCTCATTGGGAAAAATATTATTGCATACTGAGCAGTGTTTGAGATATATGCATTAATAAAAATGATAAAGGATATTTCATGAATATAGTCATACTTGGAGCTGGTGTTGTTGGTTCTCAGATTGCTGCTCAGCTTGTTTCAGAAAAGCATGATGTTGTAATAATCGAACGCAACCCTGATAGAGCAAAATATGTATCCTCTCATGTTGACTGCCTGGTTATAAATGAAGAAGGAAACAATATCAATACCTTGAAAAAAGCAGGCATAGAATATGCTGATTTTTTTCTGAGTGTAGTTGATTCAGATGAGATTAATATGATTGCCTGCGGCCTTGTTGAGAGCGAATTTGACGTCCCTATTAAGATTGCACGGGTACGAAACCTGGACTACTCCGGGTCAAAAATATTTGATAAATCGTTTCTGGGAATTAACTATATTGTTAATTCAGAAGTGGAAACCGCAAGACTTCTTGCTAATATGGTTGTTCTTGGTGTAACAAGTGATGTTATGCTCTTTGAAAACACGGATGTACAGATCCAGAGCTACACTATAAATCCTAAATCATATTTCAATGATAAACAGATCAAAAATCTTAAATCATCTATTAAAATAAAAGATAAATTCCTTATTGCAGGAATATTAAGAAATAATGAAGTAATTATTCCTTCAGGAGATACAAGGCTTCAGGTGGATGATACAGTATATCTACTGGCTTCAAGAAATACCCTGACCAAGCTTTTTATAGAGACAGGAAAGAAAAGCGAAAAGTTTGACCGTATCCTTATAGTTGGAGGCGGACGTGTTGGAAAGCTTGTAACTTCATATCTTATAAGAACAGGACGGAAAATAACAATAATTGACACAAATTATGAAACATGTAAAGATCTTTCTGAAAAATTTCCTGATGCTCTTATACTTAATTCCGATATTTCAGATGAAGATATCTTTGAAGATGAGCAATTATACAATTATGATTTGATTATTACGACTACGAATCAGCAGGAACTTAATATCCTTGCAGCAGTATATGCAAAAAATCTCGGGATAAGAAGAGCTGCAGCTCTTGTTAACCAGTCCAACTATCTGCCCATCGCAGGCAAACTTGGGATTGACATTACAGTAAGCCCGAAAAAAAGTACTGTTGATGCTATATTAAAATTTATAAGACGCGGCCATATCAAAAGTGTTCATTCCCTATTTGAGAATAAAGCTGAGGTAATTGAGTTTATAATATCTGATAACAGCAGGATTATCGGTAAAGCACTTAAAGATATAAATCTCCCTTCAAATAGTCTGATATTAACTGTTCTCCGCAACGGGATTAATGAGATTGCCGATGGCAACACGGTGATTCAGGCTAATGACACAGTAATTACAATAGCAATGAAAACAGCAATTAAAGAGCTTGAAGAAGTTTTTCTTTAATAAATACAGAGATATTTTTTATGAATTATAAACTTATTTTTAAAATGATTTCCTATCTTCTGATAATCACATCTTTGTTTATGATTATTCCATTAGGGATTGCTTTTTATTATAATGAAAAAGAATCATTATCAGCAATAGGATCATCCATAATTATTGCGGTAGTTTTTTTTATTATTGTATGGATTTTTACCAGAAAAAATAAAAATACCTCCCTTTCAACAAGGGACGGTTTTCTTTTTGTTACTTTAAGCTGGGCTATAGTTTCACTTCTGGGAGCAATACCCTATTATCTTTCCGGGTCAATCCCCTCTTTCGCTGATGCATATTTTGAAACAATGTCCGGATTTTCTACTACAGGAGCTTCAATTCTCACGGATATTGAATTACTGCCAAGATCGCTTCTTTTCTGGAGGTCATTAACACACTGGCTTGGTGGAATGGGAATTGTTGTTTTAACAGTTGCTGTTCTTCCTCTTTTAGGAATCGGAGGTATGCAGCTTATTAAAGCTGAAGCTCCGGGACCTACAGTTGATAAAATAACTCCCAGGATAACAGAAACTGCAAAAATTCTCTGGCTCATATATCTCGGTTTTACAGTTGCTGAAACAATTCTTCTCCAGCTTGGAGGAATGGATCTTTTTGATTCACTTACTCATACATTCGGGACGCTGGCAACAGGGGGATTTTCTCCAAAAGGTGCAAGCGTAGGACACTACAATTCAGCTTATATTGATGGTGTAATTACTTTTTTTATGATTCTTGCAGGGATAAATTTCGGACTGCATTTCCGTTATCTAACAGGTAAAACTGGTGTTCTTCTATCTGATACTGAATTTAAGGCATATATAATAATTTTTATTGGTGCAACTTTAATGATTTCTGTTAATCTTTACGGATCATATTACAGTTCATTTTTTGAATCATTACGTTACTCCAGTTTTCAGGTTGCATCTATTTTAACAACAACCGGTTATGCCACTACAGATTATGAACAGTGGCCTTTTTTCAGTCAGGTAGTTTTGTTTATTATGATGTTTATCGGGGGATGCTCAGGATCAACGGGCGGCGGTATTAAGGTTATAAGAATTATAACTCTCCTGAAACAGGGGCTTAATGAAATGAAATATCTGTTACACCCGAGAGGTATTTTTACATTGCGTATTAGCGGCCTTCCGGTTAAGAAAGATGTTGTCTATGCGATATCCGGATTCTTCTTTCTCTATATTTTTATGCTTCTTGTTACTACTCTTGTTGTTGCTACTTCAGAGGAAAACATTTTAACAAGCTTTACAACTGCACTGGCAACTGTTGGCAATATCGGTCCCGGATTCGGTAAAATAGGACCTGCCGAGAATTTTGCTTTTTTCCCTTCATATATAAAAATTTATTTATC